>JANZZA010000057.1 GCA_026419655.1 Armatimonadota bacterium
ACCTACTTCGTCGAAAACCTGGACCTGGAGAGGCGAGTAGCGACGGTACGCGCCCAGGAGACTGACTACTTCACGGTGGGCGTAGAGCGCTCCGAAATACGAATGATTGCCAGGGAGGAAGCCTGGACGGAAGAGCCGGCCGAGCGCTGGCAAAAGGGACTTGGACCAGCTCAGGTAACCAGCCTGGTATACATGTTCCGAAAGATAAAGTTCTACAGCTCCGACAGCCTGGGTTTTGGGCCCCTGAGTCTGCCACCACACGAATTATTCACAGAGGCTGCTTATGTAGCGCCGCCTAAAAGCCTGCTTCGGGCGCTGAGGGACGCTGGCCTGCAGCCGGAAGAAGGGATGCTGGGGGCAGCCAATGCTATTGCCGGCGTCTTGCCGGCCCTGGTCATGTGCGACCCGGCGGATATAGGAGCCGTAAAGGACTCTGCCAATCTCGGCACGGCTGCCATTTTCATCTACGACCGCTTCGAAGGTGGCGTCGGCTACGCCAGGCGGGTCTTTGAGCGAATGGATGAAGTGCTGGCCGCCGCCCTGGAGCTGGTAGAAAACTGCCCGTGCGAGCATGGCTGCCCGTCGTGCGTAGGAGCGCCTGAGCCTAAGCCCCTACCGGAAGACATTGACACCCGCGGTGCATTGCCCGACAAGGCAGCGGCCCTGGCCCTCCTGGGAGGTATGGTGCGCTGCGAATACCCAGGGCCTCCGCTGGCACCGGCGGCGCCAGAAAGGATGGCCCCGGAAGCTGTCCAGGCCAGCCAGGAAGCCGAATTTCCTGAGGCAAAGCATGTCCTGGAGCCAGCGGAGCCTTTGCCAGAAGGGCGCTTGCCTGCCCATATCGAGGAAGAAATCCGCAAGCGTTTGGCCCGGTGGCGTGTAGACCGCAGGCGGCCTGGCCCAGGTTGAAACCTGTGGCGGCTCGGCCGCCGCGGGTGGGAGCCTGAAACAGGGTAGGATTTACCGGGCCCTGGCCGGCCCGGGGGCGGCGAGTCCGCAGAAGGCTACGGCGAGCCCGCCATGGAACCGGCAGGTGCTGTGGACACAGCAACGTGGCAGTTGAGAAGGCACGTAGCGCATGGCCCGTTCCGCAGGGCTTCCACGTCGAGAAGTTTGCAGGAATAACCTTAGCCTTTCTGTGATCCCAGATGCTATCTCGCATGAATCTTGTGGCGGCATGTCAGTTCCTTGTGGCCTGGTGGGATTACCTGCCTTAAGAGCGGAAGCCAGGCTTAGTATGGCTGCATGGTGTAATGAGCCATGCCGGGCTGGTTGAGCGCACCCAATCTTGCTCCGGTGCCGCTGGCGCTTTTTGCTTGGGCGGCAGTCTTTCTTGCAGCAACAGCTCTGGGCTGGTCGCTGACGCGGTGGTTGGGTTTCAACGGTTTGCTGCGAAGCCAACGGTTTCTTGTTGCGGCTGGCCTGGGGTACGTTGCGGTTGCCTATGGGATATTAAGCATTGGGTTGGCTGGCTGGCTGAGGCCATGGGCAATCGCCGCCATTTTGGCAGCCGCCTTGCTGGCGGGTGCGTCCAGCATGAGGGACCTGGTTGACCTTTTCCGCGAGGACCTGAGGCGGCTGCGCCATGCTCTGACCCAATCTTCTGCCCGGTGGCTATATCGCTTTCTTGCTGTTTGGGTTGTCCTGGTGCTTCTCGGTGCTCTTGCGCCGTCGGATGGCCGCGACTGGGACGGCTTGTCCGAGCATTTGGCGCAGGCCAAGACTTATTTGCGCCACGGACGGGTTGAGCCGCTATGGTACGACCACCACAGTCATTTCCCTAACACTACTGTAATGTTGTGCTGCGCCGGGCTGGCCTTTGGCGGGCAGGGTGCGGCCAAGTTATTTCACTGGAGCTTTGCAGTGCTTGCTTTGCTGGCAGCGTGGGGCCTTGCCCGGCTGTGGGTGCATCCCGGGTCGGGCGCGACTGTGGGCTGGGTTCTTGCGTCCACTCCTGCCATAGGGTGGCTGGCGACAGTCGGCTATGTTGACCTCGCCTCGGTTTTCTTTTGCTTGGCGGCAGCGGAGGCGCTGCTCGCGTGGCTGGAAAATGATGACCGGCGAGACTTGCTAAGGGCCGGACTGCTTTGCGGGGCCGGCATGACGGCAAAAATGCAGGGCCTGTTCACTTTCGCCGTCTTCGGGCTGGCCGTCTTATTCTTCACCTG
Organism: Armatimonadota bacterium; assembly: GCA_026419655.1. Taxonomy (GTDB): domain Bacteria; phylum Armatimonadota; class Zipacnadia; order Zipacnadales; family FEN-943; genus JANZZA01. The sequence continues at coordinate 2,169 of JANZZA010000057.1, forward strand.
GCGGCTCAGGCGTCCCCTCGTGCCTGTCGTTTTTTTCGGCCTGGTGGCCGTACTGTTGGCGTGTCCGTGGTACATCAAATCCTACGTCACCACGGGCAATCCCTTTTACCCCTTTGCCTACGGCATTTTTGGCGGCAAGCACTGGTCGGCGGAGCAGGCGCGCGCTTATGCGTACCATCACGCAAGTTTTGGCTATGGTAGCCTGCCCCCGGAGAGCCAGTGGCAAGAGCTGCCTTTCCTGGCAAAGCGTTTCAGTGGGCCGCGCAGCCCACTTTCCATGCTCCTTGCTCCGTTTACGCTCACTTTTTTTCCCGAGTACTACGACCCGCGACAGCCGCGGCTGACGGCCATGGCATTGTTTAGCATAGGGCCAATGTGGCTCGGGCTTGCTCCACTCGTACTGCTGTTGCCACGTCCACGCCCCAGGGCTTTGGCTCGCCTGGCTGGACTTTTCGCCATCTTCTGGCTCCTTTGGCTGCAGACCACCCAGCTAGCACGGTATTTATTGCCATGGCTGGCCTTGTTGGCGCCTCTTGCGGGACACGCATTGCAGACGCGCCTTGACGCAGGTGGAGTGTCGCGACGGGCTTTTGGGATGATGGCTGCCGCGTGGAGCCTGGTAGCGCTTGGATTTCTGTGGATGCAGGTTGGTCCTGCGCTCCCGGTAATAGCTGGGGCACAGTCGGCAGAAAGCTACCTGCGGCGTGCGCTGGATGTATACCAGGCTCTGGACTACGTTAACCGCTTCACGCCGCCAGATGCAAAAGTGGGCACCTACGGCGAACCGAGGCTTTTTTATCTTGACCGCGATTATCTCTGGGCAGACCCCGGGCATAGCCAGCTCATTGACTATTCAGCGACTAACACGGCCCGGGCACTGGCCGGTGAGTACCGTCGCCTGGGGCTGACACATATACTCGTCAACCAGCGCTTCTTCGGTCGCCTCGACGAGACTTCCGACAAGCTACACGAGTTATTGCGACAATCGCTGGAAGAGGGACTGTTGCGGCGGGAGGCTGTTTTGGGGCGTGGTGGCGAGTTTGTGCTACTCCAGGTGAAACAGGATGGCGGACGCACGAGATAGGCGTGGCCAGCGGCGCCCTAAACAGCCGCGCATGGCTCCCAAAGAATGGCCGGTAACTATCCACACCTTGTCCGGTCAAGCTGTCCTGGGCGCCCTGGTGGCACATCTTGCCTTCGCAAGCGCGTTGGCTCTGATCCAGCCGGTGGAAGGTGCCTCAGGTGTACTGGCGAGGCTAAGCGGTTTGGAAAAGGCTTTTCCCCCAGACGAGAGCGCACACGTAGCGTACTTCGAAGAGCTACGTAGCACGCGGCGGCTGCCCGTCCTGAAGTCTGGCACAGGCAACTATGAGGCCCACCAGCCCCCGCTTTACTACCTGATCGCGACGCCTGTTTATTCGGCTTTCCTGGGATTGGGCAAGCGAGAAGCTGTTCTCGCGGTCCGGTTTCTCAACGTCCTCCTGGGCGGCGTATCCGTGCTTCTTATAGCCCGACTGGCCATTGTTGCTTTTCCTGGCAACGGATACTTTGTGAGGCTGGCTACTATGTTGGGTGCTTCATGGCCGGCTCGGCTCCTGGCCTGTTCTGCGGCAAACAATGACGCGCTGGTGGAGCTGACGTGCCTGTTGGCACTTGTCTGGCTGGCCCGGGTTGCCACGCAGCCTTCGTCGCCAAAAGATGCCCTCGTGGCCGGGATGCTGGTTGCAGTGGCGATGCTCTCAAAGTCGAGCGCGCTGCCACTTGTTCCAGTTGGCTTGCTGGCTGTGTATTGGTCATGGCGACGCACGGTCGGGGTATCGCGGCCAGGAGAAACTGCTGAGGAGGCTGACCGTACGTCCACGCAAGAAACGGTTGATCTTCGCGCACTGGCTACTGTCGCCGCCGCTTTCCTCGCCGGTTTTCTGCTGTTCTGGGGACCGTGGGCTGTGCGGAATACTGTCATCTACGGCGACCCTTTTGCGGCCGCCGCCTTCAAGCGGATTTTCAGCGTGGACCGCGCCACGCCTGAGTATTTCCTCTCACGTGGTCTCAGTGGCGCCCAGTATTACGCCCTGGTACTTTATCAGACAGCTTTGTCTTTCTGGGGGGTGCTGGGCCAGGCAAATATTTACCTGCCGTCTATCTTGTATGCTATTGGTTTTATCTACTGGGGGCTGACGGCCCTGGCGGGGATCAGTGGCCTGGTCTGGCGCGGGGACCGCCCGCCGGCAGAAGTCGCTCCAATCTGGTCTATTCTTGCCGTCCACGGCGCGCTGATGCTGGCCTTTTTCCTGCGTTTCAATGCGGATTTCTTTCAGGCCCAGGCCCGCTATTTTATGCCAGCCACGGCTGTGATAGCCTTCTATATGGCCCGTCCGTGGGCGCGGCGCGACTGGCCTCGCATGATGAGGCAAGTGGCGGCAAACGCGTGGTTGTTGGGCATTGGGCCCTTTTTGGGC
>JANZZA010000142.1 GCA_026419655.1 Armatimonadota bacterium
CACCGTAGAAAAGGCCTCGACGCTGAGGTCCTCGTCCGCCAGCGTAATACCGAAAACCTCTTCCAGGCCGACCACTATCTCGAAAAGATTGACCGAATCGACGTTGTACTTTTCCGGCAGGCTATCGTCGTCGCCGATGTCTGAGGGAGCAACGTCCAGGAACAAACGCTCGACTATCATCTCTTTGATTTTGTGGCGGATTTCGGCTTGGTTGGCCATGATGGGTCTCCTCCGGCGCTAAACTGGCACGGCATAGGGTCTCAGTCCACCATCGGCGGCTGGCCCGTCATCTCGATGGGCCGCGTCTCTAAGGGCAGCCAGCGGCAATCCTCATCCGCCGGGCCCTCCTCCTGCGAGAAAACATGCTGCCAGCGCCGCTTAAACTCCAGCCCATTACGGATTGTAATGTACCGATAATTTACATCCGGCGAGCCGTCAGTAGTGACGGACTCGAAGTGATATAGTTCCGCCCGCGGCTCATAGAGTACTTGCCAGCCGTGACAGCGGGCGCGATAGCAGAAATCCAGGTCCTCATACTGTGCCGGGTTGAATATTTCGTCCAGGCCACCAATCTGGTCCGGCACCTCACGCTTCATGAGCCAGCAGGCGCTGATGAGGGCCTGGACCGGCCTGGGGTTATTGTACTCCGGGGCGTCGCGCGGTTGGCCCCTCCCCAGGTACTTCACGCGGCCCGTCCTGGATATGCCGACGCCCGCGTGCTCTATCAGGAAAGGCTCAAACGGAAAAAGCAACTTGGGGCCGACGATACCTATGTCTGGGCCTGCCTGAAGAGCGTCTGTCAGAATGGCCAGCCAGCGACGCGTACGCACGCACACGTCGTTATCCATGAATGCAATGTAGCGCTCGCCGGCGACCGCAAGGCCTTGGTTCCGGGCGGTGCAAGCCCCCACATTGCTATCGTTGCCAATAACCGTGGCCCGCACCCCACGGTCCTGGGCCAGTAGCTTGAGGTCTTCTTCCAGCCACTGACGCGTGCCGTCAGTGGAACCATTGTCAATGGCAATTATGTGGCAAAAGGTGGGCAACGACGCCAGAACGCTCTCCAGGCAAAGGCGCGTGTAAGCGAGTTTGTTGTAGTTGACGACTATCAGCGCCGCCTCCAAATGGTCCGACATGGCCCTCTCCTCGAGCTACCAACGTGGGCACCTAGGAAAGCATTAAATATCGGCCAGCTCTCAGCGCACCTTCAGCGGCCCATACGCGCTGAGACACCACAGACCCGCCTGCTCACTCGCCCCCGGCCAGCACTTCAGCCACGGCCTCGACGATGCGGCGTGCGTCTGGTGTCACGGCGTCTTCCAGAGCCGGGCTGGCAGGCACCGGCACGTCGGCCGCAGCCACCCGTCGCGGCGGCGCATCCAGGTCATAAAAACATTCA
>JANZZA010000187.1 GCA_026419655.1 Armatimonadota bacterium
AAAGCGGCTGCGCGCCGCCCGACGGCCAGTGGCACCGCCTGGCCCTGCTATGGACCGTTCCCCAGAGCGCGCAAATCATGTATCCCCAGGTACGCATATATCCCCAGTCCGAGAGCGGCGACGTGGACATAGACGGGGTGAGTCTTCGCGTCGTGGAGACGGGCGAAGAGCTGGTGGCGGAATGGCGCGCCGAGGGAGAAGGGCTGCCGGAAAACTGGGTGCCGGGGGCCTTTGAAGGGGCCGAGGTAAAGGCTGAGGTCTGTGAGGGAGATGCGAAAGAGGGTAGCCGGTACGTGCGGCTCATGATGACGCCGTCAGTGCTGCAGGCAAGAATGGTGACGCCGAGCGAGTACGTAGATGCCATCGGCGAGCCGCGCGAGGAGTGGTGGGACGCTTACGCCGGCTTCGAGCACCGCTATCCGTGGGGACTGCTGGGCGGCTATCACCTTCGCGCCGACCGGGCCGCCGAGCGAGCACTGCTTGGCGCCTTGCGGCTTGACGCGGCGACAGGTGTGGGCCTCGCCGCTCAGCGCGACGACCTCTGGCGGCTCATTCTCATCGGCCACCACCATGACGCCTGGGTCTGCGGTCCGGTGCGGGGTTTTGGCATTTGGGGAGCCTACGAGCGTTATGCTGACCTGACCGTGGCCTGTGAAAATGAGCTGTGCGGGCGCCTGGCCCGGACTATGCAAAGCGCCCTGGCTCCCGTTCCTGGCACCGAGGTGGCTATTTTCAATGCCGCTGGCGTTGCCCGCCGGGAAGTTGTTACTCTCGCGTGGAGCGTACCGGCTGGGAAAGTGCGAGAGCCGCTATTAATGGACGGCGCGGGCCAGCCGGTGCCGGCGGCGGTGAAAGTCGCCGAGAGACACCCGGACGGCAGCGCGGCGAAAGTAGAAGCCACTTTGCAGGCGGACGTGCCAGCCCTGGGCTGGAAGCGCTACAGGCTCGTGGAAGCTCGCGGAAAGTGCCAGCCTGCTTTGCCATCGGTTCGTGTGTCTCACTTCGCGGGTGGCGTGAGTCTCGAAAACGGCGCCATTGGTGTCGAAGTAGGGCGCCAGGGACTGCACTTCTACCGTGGCGGCCAGGCGGTGCTTCGGGCGCCCGCGCATCTGGCCGGTCATTTCCCGGACGGTCCCAGGGAGAGCGTCTTTGGCAACGTCACCGCAGAAGGGGGCGTGGGTGAGGCCACGGCGGTGACTGAAGGGACCGTCGGGCCAGTGAAGCTGTCCCTGCGGGTGTGCCTGGACGCTTATTCGCCGCTGGTGCAACTATCCGTTGAGTGTGATTTTGGTCAGCAAACGCTGGTTGGCGCGCAGCATGACGAAGACCCCAACAGGCCATGCTGGAGTGTCGAGGAAAAGAAGCTGCGATGGGTGTTTCCGCTGAGGTGGGCCGCGCCGGAATATTTTGTGCACGGGGCTTTCGAGATCAGGGAACTGACGCGCATGGAGTGGCCGGTGGTGGATTTTGCTCTTGCCCGGGGACCGGACGAGGGCCTGGCAGTCTATCCCGACCGTGCCACATCAGGGGTTTTCCGCACGTCGCCGGCAAATCTTGAGATAGTGCTCGCTTACGGCGGCCCATTCATGTATGCACCAGGCGAGATGGCACCGCTGTCGGGCAGTGAGACCTATACCTTAGCCGTGTATCCATTCTCTGGGACGGCTGAACAAGCAATGGTAGTGCAGATGGCTGAGACGGCCACGCCAGCGCTCTACATGGGGCCTGCCAAGCCCGCAAGGCTTCCTCAGGGCGATAGTCAGTTGGTGCGCATCGAGCCGGCCCATGCGGGGGCCCTGTGCACTTGCTACGCCGACGGCGGTGACCTTGTGCTGCGGCTCTGGCGGCCTTATCCGGGC
>JANZZA010000200.1 GCA_026419655.1 Armatimonadota bacterium
ACTGGGCGAAGCGCCCGGGAAGGCGCAGGGAGTAGGATGACCCGCAAGCCAGGAGACCGATCCTTGCCCCCATGGGCGCGATGCGCGCGGGTACGCAGAGCGCTTACCGCAGCATCCAGGGCGGTGATGGGACCCGAAGCAGTGGGCATGGCTTCTTTCTCTGGGTGTTTGCCCATGTGTCCACACGTGTATAGGTTTATTCCGCATTTCCTTATCATCGCTGAGCTTTGATATACCCAAAACATCAGAAGGTGGATGTGGTTAGCAGTTGTCGCTGTTGGCCTGCGGTGCGAAGTGCTGCTAAAGACGAACCAACCTAAGGGGGCGGACCGCGGTGAACGTGACACGCATTTACAAGCGCGACGGGCGGCTAGTTGAGTTTAACGCCGAGAAGATTGCGCAGGCGATTTTTAAGGCGGCCGTGGCTGTGGGGGGCTCGGACTACGGAACAGCCCGTCGGCTCGCCGCGCAGGTAGTTGAAGAACTGCGTGCCGCGCCAGGCGACGACTTCCCAACTGTCGAACAGGTTCAGGACTGCGTGGAAAGAGTTCTCATACAGACAGGGCACGCGCGCACGGCAAAGGCTTACATCTTGTATCGTGAGAAGCGTGCGGTTGCCCGGGACACGCGCCGGATGCTGCGCGAGGCCCACGAGCTTATCGAGGAATATCTCGACCGCACCGACTGGCGTGTCACAGAGAACTCCAACATGAGTTATTCGCTGCAGGGCCTCAACCAGCACATAGCTTCAGGGGTGGTGGCTCGCTACTGGCTAAACGCCATTTACCCGCCGGAGGTCAAGGACGCCCACGTCAACGGCGATTTCCACATCCACGACCTGGGGGTTCTCGGCCCCTATTGCTGTGGCTGGGACCTGTACGACCTGCTCACTCGCGGGTTTGGCGGCGTGCCCGGAAAGGTAGAAAGCCGTCCCGCTCGCCATTTGCGCACTGCTCTGCTGCACATAGTCAACTTCTTCTACACCCTTCAAGGAGAGGCGGCTGGTGCGCAGGCCTTTAGCAGTTTCGATACGCTGTTGGCGCCCTTTGTCCGCCACGATGCCCTGTCCTACGCGGAAGTCAAGCAGGCTATGCAGGAGTTTGTGTTCAACCTCAACGTGCCCACCCGGGTGGGCTTCCAGACGCCATTCACCAACCTGACTATGGACCTGACGCCGCACCCACTTATGGCCGACCAGGCAGTCATCATCGGTGGAGAGCCCCAGGACACGGTTTACGCCGACTACCAGCGCGAGATGGACATGATCAACCGTGCCTTCGCTGAGGTGATGCTTGAAGGCGATGCGCGTGGACGGGTATTCACCTTTCCTATCCCTACCTACAACATCACGCCCGACTTTGACTGGTCCGACCCAGACCTGGATCTGGTATGGCAAATGACGGCCAAGTACGGCACGCCCTATTTCGCCAATTTCATAAACTCCGACATGGAGCCTGAAGACGCACGCTCGATGTGCTGCCGGCTGCGGCTGGACAACCGGGAGCTGCGGCGACGGGGCGGCGGGCTTTTCGGCGCCAGTCCCCTGACCGGCTCTATAGGAGTGGTCACAGTCAACCTGCCGCGCCTGGGGTATGTGTCCATGAGCGAGGAGGAGCTTTTCGCACGTTTTGGCCGCCTGCTGGACATCGCACGGCTCAGCCTTGACATAAAGCGCAAAGTCCTGGAGGCCCTGACCGAACAGGGGCTTTACCCGTACTCGGCCTACTATCTGCAGCCAGTCAAACAGCGGACAGGCCAGTACTGGGGCAATCATTTCAATACCATTGGCATCGTGGGCATGAACGAGCTTTGCATGAACTTCCTGGGGGAAGACATTTCAACACCTGCGGGCCGGGAGCTGGCCCTGCGTCTCCTCGACTTCGCCCGTGACCGCCTGCGCGAATATCAGGCAGAGAGCGGCGGACTATATAACCTTGAGGCCACGCCCGCCGAAAGCGCATCCTATCGCATGGCCAGGGCGGACCTTCAGCGCTATCCGGGGATATTGACCTCTGGCACCCCGCAGCGGCCCTACTACACCAACTCCACCCACCTGCCCGTTCACTACCACGGCGACCTGTGGCAGGTGCTCGAACACCAGGAAGAACTCCAGTGCCGCTACACCGGCGGCACGGTTCTCCACGTTTTTCTCGGCGAGCGGCTGACTAATCCTGAGCAGGCCAAGCTGATAGTGCGACGGATTGCTGAAAGATACCGCGTGCCGTACTTCACCCTGACGCCAACTTTCAGCGTTTGCCCGGTGCATGGCTACCTTGCCGGGGAACACCACGTCTGCCCGCACGAGCATAGCAAACAAGAGCTTGCCAGGTACGGTACAGAAACCCACCCGCTCACCGGCCTGACCCTGCCGAGGGTAGGCGTGGCGTGTGAGGTTTACTCGCGGGTGGTCGGCTATCTGCGGCCGGTAAGTCAGTGGAATGAGGGCAAGCAAGAGGAGTTTGCCGAGAGGCGGAGGTTTGGCGTGGCGGAGCTTGTTGGGACACCTGCGGGGCCGGCAGATGCTCCGGCTGAGGCGCACGAGCCGGCCATCTGAAGAAAACCGTAGCTAACAATGCACGCCAAGTTTTTAAGGACCAGGATTCGCGCGGCTGCGCACGTGGCCGGAGTGGTTCCGGTGACGGCCGGTGACTTTCCTGGTCGTATCGCGGCGACGGTCTTTCTCGCCGGCTGTAATTTCCGGTGCCCTTTCTGCCACAATCCAGAACTGGTGGCCGGCCCTTTCCCCTGCGCCATGACGCTTGAGGAGCTGGGGGAGTGGCTGGGACAGCGGCGTGGCTTCCTCGATGGCCTGTGCATTTCTGGGGGCGAGCCTCTACTGGGGCCGAAGCGTGTAGTGGAGATTGCTCGGCAGGCCAAAGCGGCGGGCTTTGCAGTGAAACTGGATACCAATGGCTCCCTGCCCGACCGGCTGGCGCGCCTCTTCGACGCGGGACTGGTAGACTACGTGGCGCTTGATGTCAAGGCTTCCCCGGCACGATATGCGGAGGCGGCCGGACGCGAGGTAGACCCGAGGCGAATAAAGACGACGGTCGAGTTGCTTCGGCGCTGGGGTGGGGGGCACGAACTGCGTACGACAATCCTTCCCCGCTTGCATACAGCCCGCGAGATCGAGGCCCTGGGCCATTGGGTTGGCGGCGCCAGCACCTACATAATCCAGCCCTTCTACCCGACGCGCACACTGGCGCCCAACTGGCGTGCTGAACCGTCTCCCACGCCCGAAGTCCTGGGTGAGCTTGCCGAGCGCGCCCGAGCTTATTTCGCGAGCGTCATCGTCAGTTTCTAGCGGCCGCTGACCGACTTTCTGCACGAGGGTGGCGGTGTGGGAGCTACTAGTGCAGACCCTGGCCTCTTGCAAACCACCGCCTAGTCCTGCCAGGGCTAAAGAGACTATCCGCCGCACCAGGTCTCTACGCGCTGGGCTCTTGAACAGCACTGCCGAGAGCATTGCGCATTCAGGGCTTCCCAACGAAGCGACGCAGAGCAGCAAGCACCCCATGCTGCCCTGCTGGCGGGAACCTCCGAGTTAGGATTGTGCCCGCCGGGCTATTACCGATTTTTCTGTACCGCTCTCGGCACGCGGTCTTGGCTCAAAGTACTAACCGTCACACGCGGTCACTTCAGGCACCGCGCGGGAGTTCTGTAGTTGCTACTCGCCATTAGTCCCCGCGCGCAGTCACTTCAGCCTTGCTCACCACGTTGCCCTCGGCATCTGTCACCTGGGCCGTGATGATAAAGGCGTCGGGCGTGCCGAGCAGGGGTATTTCGGGGTCAATCTGCTCAGTCTGCCAGTCACCGTTTTCGTCGGCTGTCACTGTGGCGCGATATAGCTCGCCTGCAAACTCTATCAGCAGACGCTTGGTATAAGTTACAACGACCTGCACCTGGGTGCCGGGCTGGCCACGGCCCACCACTCGGAAGGGCTGCGTTATGCGCTCGCCTTGCTTGGGCGACACGATGGTCACGCCGGCCGGCAGGTTGCCGCGGAGGTTTACCTTCCTCGTCGCCGCAAGCTGGAATTGCTTGCCAGCGCCGTCCACGAAGGTGGCGACCAGCTCACCGTCCACGACGTTGTCCGTCGGCTTGACCTTGTAGGCACCCTTGTAGATGTTGGTGTTGGGCTGGCGGGCGAGGTGCAGCCGCATCTGGCCCAGGTCTACCCAGCATTGCTTGCCGGGCTCGGTGGTTCCGACCTCTACGGTCAGCGTCTGTCCCTGGCCAAGGGCGGCGGCAGCGTTGTGCTTGACGTAGAGAATCTTCTGGGTTGCAGCCGGGGTTGCGACGCGGAACTGCCATTGCGCGTGAACTTCGTTGCCGACGCGGTCGCTGAGGGATAACTCGGCGGTATGCACGCCCGGGGTGAGGTTGGTCGGCACCGAATAGGTGCAAGTGGTTGCGCGTAGTTCCAGGGCAGTTGATACGTCCTGACCGTCCAGTCGCAGAACCACCGAGTTGAAATCCACGCCAGTGCCTTCGTCGCGATACTCAACCGACACAACGGGCCGCTGCTCGACTACTTCTTCGCCATCGGCAGGCGAGACGCGCAGGATCCGGGGAGCCAGGCCGTCCACGATGATGCGTCGAGGTATCTCAAAGGCCACCGTCTGGCCGCCTGCCGTCAGCTTGCAGGTGATGAAGCTCTGCCTTTCTTCCTGCATAGGCTGGAAGACATACTCGCCCTCATAGACGCCTGGGGTCACTTCTTGCATGAGCACGTCCTGGACGATGCCATCCACGTCGAAACGGCCTTCGCCCTCGGCCGTGCCCTGCATTCTCACCCGCACTGCATCCCCCGGGCGGAAGTTCTGGAAATTGACGATGCCAGCAGTAGCGATGGTTACTGGCTGTTGCTCTGGGGCGGGTGTGAGAAGGACTATCCATCCTGCCTCGCCGGTAACGGGGTTGACCCGCGCGCGGATGACCGCGCCCGGGCCGAGCATGTCGGGCGGCGCGGGCTTGCCCCCGGCATCCACCAGCGTCGCCATGTCCATCAAACGA
>JANZZA010000236.1 GCA_026419655.1 Armatimonadota bacterium
TCCCGGAGGTCAACACGGACCTGCTCTCGGCGCTGGCGGCTGATCTGCTCATGCGGGCTGCACGGTCGGCCAAGGAATTCGGCCAGGGCGACCTCAACGAAATCTACGCCCACGGCACCGCGGGGTACGTCATCTTTGCGCGCGCCGGAAAGGGCCAGGTGCTGGCCTGCCTCGCCTCGGGCCATGCGACCCTGGGCCTGTTGCTGGTGGACGTGCGTCGGACAGCAAATAAGCTAGCCCAGTCATAACCGCCCAGGACGCGGCAACGGCCAACAGCAGCCGAAAACGCTGTCTCATCCGGAGCGACGGTCCGCGGCGACGCGCACAGGTCCCGACGAGCTAAAGTCGTGCGGCTCAAAAAGCACGAAAAAGTTTGGGAAGGGGGGCTGGGGGACAGCCCTTTTCAAAGGGTTTCCCCCACAAAATCAGGCTTGCTCCGCGTGTTATGCGCCTGTGAGCGGGGCCCGAAGCAGGGGCGGCGCTTTTGCCCAGTAGAAACGGCAGGGGCCAGCCTGGTGGCTGGCCCCTGCTGACAGCCCTCCCGCGACCTGGCCAAAGCCTTGCCCCAGAGCTAGGCCCAGGTCATGGCGCCCGGCGGCTCGGAAATAATCACCTGCTTGAGGAAGGCCACGGCCTTCCGGAAGCCCTCGTCCGCGCTCATCAGGCTGTCTTCGTGCTCAATGCTAAGCACTCCGTCGTAGCCGACCATGCGCAGCGTAGAGATGATGTCGCGCCAGGTCTCCTCCCCGTGGCCGTAGCCGACCGTGCGGAAAATCCATGCGCGCTTCGGCTCGTCGCCGTAGTGCTTGGTGTCGAGGACTCCATAGACATCGGCCACCCACGGATAGACGCGGCAGTCCTTGGCGTGGCAGTGCTTGATGACCTCACCATACTCGGATAGCTTGCGGATGGCCCGCGGCACGTCAATGCCCTGCCAGAAAAGGTGCGACGGGTCGAAGTTGGCGCAGATACGGTCGCCGTGCTTGCCCACAGCGCAGCGCAGCTTGATGAGCGTCTCGGGATTGTATACCAGGAAGTTGGGGTGCATCTCGAAGCAGGCATACACGCCGTGCTTGGCGGCGAAAGCAGCCTCCTCAGTCCAGTAAGGTATGGCGACCTCGTTCCACTGGTAATTGAGGGCCTCGAGATGGTCTTCGGGCCAGGGCGCGGTGACCCAGTTGGGAACCTTGTCGCCCTTGGCTCCAGCCGGCAGACCCGAAAAGACAATCACACATTCCAGGCCAAGCTTGGCCGCAAGCTGGACCGTCTTGCGCCAGGTCTCGTGATGTTTGCGCGCAATGGCCGTCTTGGGGTGCAGAGGATTGCCGTGGCAGCTAAGAGCCGAAATCACCATGCCCCGGCTCTCGACGGCCTGCAGCAGGGCTTTGCGGGCTTTGTCGCTTGCCAGCATCTGGTCAAGCTTGCAGTGGGCATCGCCCGGATAGTTGCCCGTGCCAATCTCGACGGCCTCAACACCCAGGCCTGCCAGGTAGTCCAGCACCACCTCAAGCGGCTTGTTACTCCAGGCTACCGAAAAGGCCCCGACTTTCATGGCTTATGTCCCTCCTTGGGTTTCGCGGTCGCACTTCCGTTTCGCAGTCGTCGCAAAAACAGGTCAGCCGTGGCCTGCCAAAAGCAAGCCGCGGCCGGAAAACTTCGGCGTCAAACCTTAGGCACCTTGACCCACGTGCGAGCCTTGGCCGCCTCCTCGCAGGCGTGCAGGACAGCCTGGGTCCGGCAAGCGGTATCGAAAGAGGGTTCAGGATTCTGGCCCGTGACAATGCCATTTAGCACGTCGGCCACGATATTGATGAAGGTGTGTTCGTAGCCAATGATGTGGGCGGTTGGCCAGTAGCGCGGCCCTCCACCCGGCAGGCCCATGTAGGGATGACATGGCTCGGTGGTCTGGATAACCCGGAAGCCGGTGCGGTCGGATGGGTCGCTGCCATTGTAGTAGTAAAGCTCGTTCATGCGCTCCAGGTTGAAGATTATTGAGCCCTTGGTGCCGTTGATCTCAAACCAGTTGTAGTTCTTATGGCCGGCGGCGAAGCGCGTGGCCTCGAAGGTGCCGAGGGCGCCATTGGCAAACTCAGCCAGCGTAACGACGCCGTCATCCACGTCCACCTTGCCCATAGCGCCAGCAGCAGCGGCGCCGCCCAGACCACCATCCACGGCCACGGCCTTGGGACGCTGCTTGATCCACGTCTTCATAGTGCAGGCGACCTGCGTGATGTCGCCTACCAGCCACAGGGCCAGGTCAATGCTGTGGGCCATGAGGTCGCCCAGCGAGCCGGAGCCCGCCACGCGCTTCTGGAAGCGCCACATTAGC
>JANZZA010000327.1 GCA_026419655.1 Armatimonadota bacterium
GTGGGGCCCTGCTCGCGCACCGGCCAGCATGGATAGAAGAAACTAAAGCCGCCAGTCTCCCACCATATCCCACCAGCGGCGACGTAGCGCTGAATGGCGTCGAGCACCTCCTCCACACGGCCGGCTGCCGGCACCGGGAAAATCTCGCCGTAGGGATTGATTATGGCAAACCACTGCCGCGGCTGGGCACAGGCCCGCAGAAGGTCTTCCGGGTCCGTGAGTTCGCGGACTTCCAGCAACTGCTGCGAGAGGACAGGCGCCGTCGCTAAGGCCTCACGCCACTGAGCCGGTCCAGCGTCGGCCCAGGCCGGCCCGGGACCGTTGGGCGCGAGGTTGATAAGCCCGAAGTGCTTCGGTGCCTGGGGCCACTCAGCAAGGGGCTTATCCTCAAGTCCAGCGGGTGGCGCCTCGCCCACAGGCGATGGCGTCGCCCGAATCCACCGCCTGCCCCCCTCTTCGACGATAGGCACCGGTGTTTCCCCCGCCGGGTCAACCCGCACTGCGGATTTTGCATCCTCAGCCGGCAGCAAAACCGTGCTCGTGCCGTACAGCCACCAGCGGTCGCCGTCAGGCCGGCGCTCCCGCACAAATTCCAGCGGGGCGCCATAGTCCCGCCCAGCGTAGCGCACGAGCCGCCCCGCCTCGACCGTCCCATCGCCAAGCCGCGCATACCAACCTGGCGCGGCCAAGATAACTTCGCCGGCCTCAACCGGGCGCTGCTCGATGCTCCCGATGACCGTCCAGTCGCCGTAGCGCGCACGCACAGCTAAATGGCTCACGTGGTCGAATTCATCCAGCGGCAGCGGCAAAAGTCGCGCAACAATGTGCTTCTGCAACACGTCCAGCCACGTCAGCCACCGATACTCCGGACTGTCGGATGCGGCGCCAACGGGCAGGGAAAAGGAAAGCTGGTGGCCCAGAGGCAGGAGCATGGCCAGCTCGGGCTCGCCGTTGCAGAAATGGCCCAGGTCGTGCAGCGCGAAGGCGACCCTGTCATGAGCCACATAGAGAGCCAAGGGCGAAATCTGCCACTCTTCTTCGCCGTAAAGCTCCCAGAAGGGCGGCGACCAGAATCCTCCTTGGCGGGCTGGTACGGCAGCCCAGGCCACACCACAGAACTGAACCTCGTAGTCCAGCAGGCCATCCCAGCCCCGTTCCGTGCTCAAGGGCACACGCCCAGAATCATGGCGTGCCAGACTGATCATGCCTTCGGTGTAGGCATACGGCGCTGGTGCGGCAGGATTCAGGTCGTAGACGAAGCCCCGCGCTCCCACCTGGTCCTGAAAGAGAATGTCGCACCCCAGGTCGTCCACGAAATCGCGCAAGCAGCGGTCGTCCAGCTCCCGCACCAGGGGATGATACATGCACGCCGTCCAGCCGCCGTTGGGGCCGTACCACTCGCGATAGGGCTGACCGTCCGGGCTGATGGCCAGAGCCGCCTGGCCGTACCTGGCCAGGGATTGAGACTGGTCGCACCACCAGGTCGGGTTGACATAAGGCATCATGAGCAAGCCCAGGTCTTTGGCCCGCCGGTACAGGGCACGCAGCTCATCCATGGTCCCGAAGGATGGCGGCGGCGGAAGATAGTCGGGGTAGGCCTTATCGAAGCCCACGTTGAGATGCTCGGTCATGTGGACGATGCAAGGTGACGGTAACCTTTCCAGATAGGCCTGATAGTCGGCGGCGCTCCTGCCATAGCCCGCCAGTCGCACGAGGACGCTCCGCAAAAAGGCTTCAAGCTTGCGGGCAGGCATCTTATCGCCCAGCATCCGGGTGAAGCCGTTTTCCGAAGCGTACTGCTGTGCGGCGGTCTTCAAGTCGTGGCCAAGGGAGAGCACCACCGGCGGCGCCTCCCATGTTTGCCCGGGCGCGACCCACGTGCGAAACTGGTGTCCGTAGAAGCCAGTCTCTTCACCATCCAGCCTGCCGCCCGATACCTCCAGCTCGGCCGGCACGAAGATCCCGCCCTCGGACTGGACGGCATAAATCGCAAGAGGGCCACGAGTGCTGTCTACGTGAATGAAGTCTGAAAAGCACGGCGGATACGTCGTCCGCAAGAAACCGTACTGTGCCGGCTTGAGGATATAGTGGAAGGGATAACAGCCGGCATCTATCCAGAGGCCGCCTTCGGCTATGAAGCGCTTGATGGCATCCACTATGGCTTCTGCTTCCTCGGGTGTACTGGCCGGTAAGCACTCGGCGTATGGGTTGACGACCACGCTGGTGGGCGGCGCCAACATCTCCCGCAGTTGCTGGGCGGAGCGGGCATGTGCAAGCGCCAGGCCTGCCGGGCGGCCTGCCAGAGCCTCTTCCCATTCCGCCAGCTTCACGTCGCTCCACCCGCCCGACATGCGACCGCGGAGATTTATCAGGACCAGCCGGCCGTCGGGGCGTTTGGGAGCCCAGGCCCGGATGAGTGCCAGTGCGCACGGGATAATGGTCTCAGATTTCGTTGGGCCGGCGAAGTAAACAAACCACCCTTCGCCGCCCAGCCGGAAACCCGACAGGAAGGGGCCGTCGTCGTTTTCGAGGAGCACGGCGTCGGCCAGGCCGTCCGGCGGACGGATACAGGTAACTTCCCGACCATCCAGGCGACTGGCAAGTTTCTCTCCAAAGACCCCCCGGCCCTGTTCCGTGACGCGCAGCGGCCGAGGCGTCCCGGGCAACGGGAGCATCCTCGCCCCAAAGCCCACCAGCCGCCGCATGAGTCGGTCGCCGAGCGCCTGCGTTTCCCACCGGGACGGCTCCGGACCACTGGACGCCGAGAACCATCGGCGCGTCAGGCCAAGCCCTACGCTCTCTGGCCAGGTCACCAGATTCAGCCCGTCCGCGGCAAAGGCCAGGCGACCCGGCAGGACGAGCGTAAGCACTGGAGAATCCGCACGGTTGCCCACGCGGGCGTGGAGTTGCATGCCGTCTTCGCGGGGCCGGATTTCAATGGCGACGGCGGCCTTGGACGCCTGCCAGGACAACGTAAGCACCCCCGTCGCGTCGTCAAAGCTCGCCTGCGGGCGCTGCTCTACAGACGCTTCGGCGCCTGACAGCTCCGAACCATCGCGAAAACGCAGCCTCCAAAGGCTCTCACCGCCGATAATGACCGGGTCGGCCCCAGGCGCGCCGAAACGCAGAAGGCTCCCTGAGGCAGTGTCAAACTCCGCCCACCACCTTGGCGTTTCAAGAATCAACCTCGCAGCAGTCGCCCGGTAAGCCACCTGTGGCGCGCAAGAAACCTGGCTTGCCGCGAAGGACGCGACGCCAGCCCACGCGACAAGCGTAAACACCGAGTGCCCATCCCGCATCATAGCCGTCAGCCCGCCCTAGTAAGCCTCGATTAGCTTTTGCAGGAACGCCCGCAGGTCGTCGGCTGTTGGCTGGCGTGGGTTGTGCCTGGTGGAGCCAGCCGGCAAGCCCTGCTCGATAATGAAGTCGAAATCCGCCGGCGAGAGGCCGTATTCGCCGAGGGGCCGGCCTACCCCGAGCTTACAAAGAAGCGACCGGAACCATGCTATCAGAGCCTCTGCTGCCTGCTGATCGTCAGTCCCCGGCTCGGCCAGGCTCAATGCCCGTGCCGCTACCGCGTACTTGCCGCCAGCCACCGGCATATTGAACTCCATCACCGACGGCATAAGAAGGCCGCAAACCAGCCCATGCGGCAAATGATAGAGCTCGCCAATGGGGTGGGCTATGCCGTGGACAAGGCCCAGGCGGGCGGATGCAAGGGCCATGCCGGCGAAAAGACTACCCAGGGCCATTGCCTCTCGCGCAGAAAGGTCACTGCCTTCGCTCACAGCCCGTTGCAGGGCAGGCGCCATCCACCGAAGGGCGTCCAGGGCCAGCATGTCGCTCAGCGGATTTGCGCCGACAGAAACCCATGACTCCAGGGCCTGGGAGATGGCGTCGAGGCCGGCGTGAGCCGTCACGGCTGGCGGACACGAAAGCGTGAGTTGCGGGTCAACCAGGGCCACTGCGGGCATCAAGTCGCCGCCGCGAAGAGAGGCTTTCACACGGCGCTCGCGGTCGGTGAGGACAGCGTTGGGAGTGGCTTCAGAGCCTGTGCCGGCAGTGGTCGGCAAAGCTATGCACGGCAAGCCTCGCTGGGTGACCTTGACCTCGCCGCGGTGAAAAGCCACGCACGGAGCTTCCTCGTGAGCCAGAGCCGCGATGGCCTTTGCCACGTCCAGAACACTCCCGCCGCCTACGCCGATGACCATCTGGGCGCCAAGGGCGTGCAGCTTCTGCCGCCCTTCGTCCACGCACTCCACCGGCGGCTCCGCAGGCACACCAGCCAGCACATCCCACTCCACACCGCCCGACCGCAGCGCTTCCTCGACTCGCGCCAATCCCCCGGAGCGCTCAAGCGAACCACCGCCAATAACTAAGAGCGCCCGGCGTCCAAACCATTCACAGATCTCTGCGAGCTCGGCCACACGCCCACTACCGAAAATAACCTGCCCCGGCAGGGGCGCGCGGAAAAAGGTCTTCAGCTTCATGCGCAGCTCACCGCAGCTAGAGTTCTGCCGCCGGATGCATTCACCTGCCCAGCCACCAGAGGAGGCTCCAAACCCTGACCGAGGCACTGGACCCCGCTAAGGCGACAGACAGCACCTGCGCGGGCCACAGTTCTTAGGCCGGTGCGAAGCTCCCGACGGCTTGCAGGTCTGACCCACCTGGGGAACCCGAGGGAGGCTGGTGAAAATACCACCCGAGAAGGGACCAGGAGAGAGGGCGAGGTCTGGCGGGCCCCTTCAGTGGATTGGGGTGACAGCTCAGCCCAGGAGCAGAAGAGAGAGCTGGTGGGCTTTGCAATACACAACCGAATTGAGGAATGACCAAAACGACACAGAGTCCGGGGCAAACAGGGACCACAACAGCGCCGGGCGCTATACCCGATTAATCCCTGGACGCCTCAGCAGTGTGGCCTGGCCAATCCGCTTTCGAAAAACGTCGGTTGTACAACAGTCCCCTGGGAGACTGATGCAAAACTCGGTTTTCAGGCCCTCAGACGCAGTCGCACGTAAAAGGTCGGGCGCACAGGGTTGTACATTTTCTTCACTCTGGATGAGCTAACACCAGCTTTTGCAACAGTCCCCTTGAAAACGGTTGGCCCCAGTCTGTTTCAGAAACTTTTTGGGGCTGCTTGCACCACGCATGCCCTCTGGGAGGGCGTGTTCATTCAATGCGGATTAACCCCCACTTCGAAGGTTCCAGACGGGCTTCTGAAGGAATGTCGTTGACGATAGCAGTGTCTTTGTTGGCATAGTCAACGCGGAAGGAGTTTCGGCTGCCGCCGGCGTCGGAATAAATGATGCCAACATCGCCCTTTAGGACCGTGCCTGGTTTTGGTGCCCAACCAAGGGCTGCCAGCGGGACTGCCGCCTCAAGAATATACCCGCCCGCTATGGGCGCGACGGCTACCTGGGCACTTTCGACGAGAACCACACGGTCAAAGGCTTCAGCGCTCACAGGAGAGCTGAACAACCTTGGTGCCCTTTCTCCCTCGCGCAAAACGGGCTGATACAGGACACACACGCCTTTGCCGTCCAGGACGGTGAAAATCAGGCGCGTGTCCCCCGGACCGGGCCGGGTGCGCCGCGGGTCCGCCGAAGCGTCCAATCCGAGGAAAACCTCACAGCAGTCGCCGCCCTTAAAGGCCAGCGCGAAATCCTTGGCCGAGTTTAGCATGGGCGAGTCGTCGCGGACGTCAAAGGCAGCCAGGAGCCAGGTATCGTCGTAGGATAGAGCTACTTTGGCGCCCCGGTCGCCGGCCTTTATTTCCACGGCCTTGCCCATATCCCACTCCGCCAGGGTGCCGTCCACAGTTACGGGCTTGCTGGCGCGAGCCATTCGAATAGGTGCAACTTGGGCCGTCAAGCCCTGTCGCCGCGCGGCAGCTTGCACTGCCTTCTGATGGTCGGCCTCGTTGATGCGGAAATCGGCCTGGGCCTGCCGCAAGCTTTCAAGGCCCGTCACTTCCCAGACGCGCAGGTCTGTGTCGCCCGCCATGAGGTAAACCTTTCCGTCTTCGGGGTTGCGGAACAGGAAGCCTGAGAAGTTTTCGGGCCAGACGGTAGTCTCGTCGGCTGGCGGGCCATAGCGGTTATCCTTGCACAGCGCCGCCACCCACAGGCCATCGGCAGTCAGCAGGTTGAACTGGCCAAAGTAGCCGTTGACGCCGAAAAGGGCGATCCCGCTGTCGAGGGCGGCCTTTCCGATGAATTTCATTGCGCCCACCACGTCGCCGGGCTTGGACAGGGGGGCCTCCAGACCAAAGCCCAGCCAGGCACGCCGGTAGGCCCACTGGCGCTTACCGTCGAGGCTGTAGCGGCAAATGCCCATCCACTTGGCGCCCTTGCCATAGGCATCCCCGCCGTGCTGCTCCAGAAGATACACACTATCGCCGTCCGGCATGACTTCCTGGATTTCGGTGCCGGGCGCCAGAGAGAAAAGCGGCTGCTGCTCGGAGGGCTTTGGATATATGGGCACGCCCTTCCGCCACTCCTGCACCGGAACGCGCCACAGGTCCGGGCCGCGGGCGCTCCAGATGGTGAAGTCCTTGTCCACCCAGGCGCCCCAGTACAAACCCCAAAACTTCTCCACCCTGTCGAAAACCATCTCCGCTTCCTGCAGCAGTCCATCGCCGTTTTCGTCCGCCCACCAGAAGGCATAAGGCCATGGGTCGCGCCAGAAATCCTCGCGGAGGGCCTCTGGCAGGTCTATTTTGGTGAGGCCGTGGAGCGGAAGGGCCGAGCCTGGAATGACGGCCGAGACCGGCTGGGCCACGTAATCCATCACGCGGTAAATAACTACGCCGCCGCGGCCGGCATGGGCCAGGTAATGCTCGCCGTTGTGGTGGCGGAAGCGGAAGGCCTGGCCCATGAAGCCCCCGTCGGGGGTGAGTTGCAGGCCGGTCATTTGCGGCCGCACGAGCGTGGCG
>JANZZA010000345.1 GCA_026419655.1 Armatimonadota bacterium
GTCCTTGTCAAGGTCGGTGAAAAGGGACGCTTCTACCAGGAGAAGCTCGGGCCGGCCCTCAGTCATCGCGTAAACAACTTCTTGCTCTTCGGTGCCTTCGCCGTATTGTTTTGGTACGGTCTTCTTCACCTTGTTGCCTAGTAGGATGTTGATAGTCTTGCCGTCCTGGAAGTGTAGAGTGAGTTTGACGCGCGGCTTGTCGAGCCCGACTCCGGTCAGGTCCTTGGGCACCGTCTCGAAGGCCTTAGCCTCTACTTCCGTTGGCCGGTTGGTGAGGCTGTCTACGCTCCAGCGGTCAGCCTTTGTCGAGATCGGTTGCGTCAGGTACCACGTCTTGCCTTCGCCCTCGGTACGCGGTTCCAGGCGGAAGAGGCCCTTGGTGGACTGAAGCTCGATCCAGTCCAGCTTGTCTTTGTCATAGTGGGCCAGCTTCTTGTCGCGCAGGTCTTCGGGCTTCTTTTCCAGGTCCGTTTTGACGTAGGATGGTACGAGGAAGACACCCTTGCGACCTGTAATCTTGGCGAATACATCTCCACCGACTGGCGTGCTGGCACCGAGAAACATCTCTACCTTCCGCCCGCCAGCCCACATGCGCACTGTCATCGAGGGATTTTTAAGACCGAATTCGGGCGTATCGGGGTCGGCTTCGGGTCGCTTGCTGGGCTTGAGTTCGCAGACCGTCCGCGCAACGCGCTCTACCTCGTCTTTGTTCGCCCAGCCCTGGAAGGGAGCCGTAATCCACCACTGGTCGTCGCGCTTTTCGAGGGTGAGGGGCTGGCCCTGGCTGCGAGTGATTTCCAGTCGCGTAACAGTGTTCACGTCCAGGCCAAAAGCTTCGCCCTTTTCGGGCACGCGCCCGCGCTCCTTCACGAGCACCCAGGCGAGTAGCAGCACGAAGATTATCGCGGCGCCAATAGTGAAACGATACTTGCGCACCGTACCACTACCCCCTTCGCCGCAGCACCCAGACCGCGACGCCCGCCAGCAGCACAAGCAACGGCAGCGCAAACACGATAATGGCCGTGACCTTTAGCTGCACGCTGCTGAGCGCCAACGTTCGCCGCGGCTGCTCTTTGGGCGGAATAGAGACGAGTTTTTCTTCTTTGGCCAACCAGGCTATGGCCTTCAGGCCGAAGACCACGTCGGTTGGATAGATGCTGGCGACGGAGCGGGTAAGAAAGTCTGAGTCGCCTACTATTACCATACGGGTGCCGGGTCCCTCGGGTTGCTCGGGGGGCGGGGGCATGCCCGGCATTTGCGGGGGTTGTTCCTTTTTCCCCTCATCTACGGCTGCTGCCAGGCACAACCTGCCTGATTTCTCTCCGGATTCTTTGACCGGGCGCTTGCCCGCCTGGAAGTTCGCGTCGAGCCACGCGGAATCCGACGTCTGGAGTAGCTTGACGGCCTTGGGCGAGGGGGGAGGTGGGGCTCCAGGATACTGGGGTGGTGTGGGTTGTTCCGTGACTTCCAGCGCCCGCGCCCCGGGGAAGAATAGTCCTTGCAGGTTCCGCGTGACGTCGTGCTCTTCGGGCTGAACCACCAGCGGCATGCCGATATTTCCGAGGAAGTTATAGGTCGGGTCGAAGACCACGCCTTCGAGAGGCGTGAC
>JANZZA010000395.1 GCA_026419655.1 Armatimonadota bacterium
GGCAACTGGGGCAACACGGGCCTGGCCCTTCAATGGTTCGAGCAACTCCAGCCCTACAGCAAGAACAATGACATGTACAAGTACCCCAGCGCAGCAAACGACAGCCAGTGTATGGGCAACTGCTATCCGGGATTGACGGGACGGCCAAACTTCATCGTCCATCACGGCTACAACATCCAGATCCAGGAGTCACCTTTCCGCAACTGGGGACAAAACAATGTATGGCAGCTCGCCAGGTATCAGCGGCCGGCGGAAGTCGGCCTTTTCGCGGACTGCTTTGTGAAGCGGTGGGTTAGCGCACCGGACCCATCCAGCGGCATATCGGTGCAGGTGGCTTTTGCCAACTGGGTGCCCGGCAACCCGCCGCAAGGGTTCACCTGCGGCTGCTGGCCCGTAATCACTGACCTTGGCAGGGCCGTCTCGCTCTACGCCCGGCATAATGGTGGCTCAAACATCGCCTTCGCCGACGGCCACGCTAAGTGGTTCGCTGCGGCCAACTGCCGGCTGCACTGCCCAGGCTATCCGTGGAACGGCCCTATCCGGGTGTCGTGCGGCGCTATGGTGGAATAATCAGACACGTCGCACCTTACTGCAACCGCCGAACCTTTCGCAGCTTTTATCCTCCTGACGCTGAGGGCCACGCTGGCCGAGGCCATTACCTATTCCCATGGGCCAGCGCCAGCCTGACTGTGGCCCGTGTGCGGTAGCAACAGCACGAGAAAGTTTGGGAAGGGGGCCTGGGGAAAAAACCCTTTTCAAAGGGTTTCACCCAGAAAAGCTGTGCATGTCTTTTAACAAGGAGTATGTTCTGGGCGCGGGCATTTTCTTGGGCTGGGAGGAGCGCCGATGACTTTTCGGGCGATAGCTGCGGGGCTTTTAGCAGGCGCCATTTACACCTCCGGCCTGGCGTTGGCCGCTAAGGTCACCGTCAGACTCGGTGATCCGACTGAGGGAGTAAAGTACGCAGCGGACCAGTTGGAATCCGTGGCGCCCGGGCCCGTGACAGCCGAGGTAGGTGCGCCGGACCTGCCAGAGGCCGTAAAGAAAGCTGGCCCAGAAGCCTTTGCGATTCTCCCAGTCGGGACTGGCTATCGCGTCCTGGCAGGTGCGCCCCAGGGCCTTATGTACGGCCTGCTGGAGCTCCGTGACCGCCTTCAGTTCGAGGAGCCGCCGACGGCAACTGTCACTTCTGCCCCGGCCCTGCGCCTGCGCGGCGACACCTTCGACTTTCCCTTCTACCTCGGCGTTGACCTGTACGCCGGGCGCTGGCGCGGCGCTGCCTCCATCGAGCGCAGCCCCGATTCGTGGTGGCTGGACAAGGGCCACTGGGCCTGGCGCCTCAAGCGCTGCGCCGAGTACCGAATTAACGCTCTTCTCATCTGCCATCCGCATCCTTTCCCGGCCCTCATAGACCTTCCCGAATATCCTGAGGCTGCCTATTTCGACGCCCAGCATCTGCAGCGCCTCCAGGGCCATTTCCGCTGGATACTCGACCAGGCCGAGCAATACGGCGTCAAGATATACCTCCTCACCTGGAACATCTGGGTATCGCCAGGGTTTGCCCAGGCCCATAGCCTCCCGATGGAAGGCTCCGACGGCGACCTGGTACGGGCCTACACGCGGGCCTGCTACCAGCGGCTCTTCGAGACCTATCCGAAACTCGCCGGCGTGATGACCATGGCTGGCGAGGCGCCGCCCGGCTGCGTGGATTTCGTCAAGGACGCCATCGTGGGCGGCCTCAATCGCCTGCCCAATCCGCCGGAGCTTATCTACTGGACCTGGTGCTCCTACCCCGAGGATGCCCGAGAAGTGCTGGCGGCCTATCGCGGCAAGGGCACCGTGGCCCATTATCTTCAGTACGAGCAACTTTTCCGCCCCCAAGCCGACCCGCGCATCCGAAGGACCAGCGAGGCCCTCGGCGGGGTGCCAGTAGTCACAATCGGCGGCCTCGGCACCGCCACCGCGTGGCTCTACTGGAGCGACCCGTACTACATCCGCGACATAATGACCGACCTGCCGCGCCAGAAGGGCGACGGCTGCTTCTTCCAGGGCCTGGACAGCTTTGACTTTCGCGTGCCCAAATGGCTTGGCTGGCAGGGC
>JANZZA010000402.1 GCA_026419655.1 Armatimonadota bacterium
TGAGGTGGATATGCAGATTCCCCCAGTTGTCGTCGTAGTTCATCCCGCGTCCACGGCCTTCGACGTCAGGGACCTCGATATCAACGCCGCCGAGGATGTCCACGGCCTTGACGAAAGTGTCGAAGTCGCAGTGGACGTACAAGGGAATCTCGAAACCGAGTAACTGCTCTGCAGTTCGCCGTGTCAGCTCCGGCCCGCCGTAGGCGTAAGAATGGTTTACTTTGTCCACTCCGTGGCCCGGAATGTGGACGCGTAAGTCGCGAGGTATGGATACCAGGGCGGCACGTCGCAGGCGCGGATTGAGGATGAGCACCATGATCGTGTCGGCCCGGCCCTTATCGTGGGGCCTGGTGTCGGAGCCAACCAACAGAACCCGTACAACCTCCGCGCCGCCGAAGGGCTCTGGGAGCGGGTGGATGAGGCTGGGATGGGCACCTCCGGTGCGGCTGGCAACGCCCGGATTGGCTATGCTGTCATAGCAGCCCACGGCGCCGACTGTGACCACCGCCGCTGCGAGAAAGGCTATCACCGCGTCCGGGATTTGCCACTGTGTCTTGCCGTCATGTCTTGTTTGCGGGCTTCTCGAAAGGTGTCTCATCTATACAGGCCCGTCTTGTAGATGTAATCAACCACTGCCTCTGGCGTCAGATAGCGAATGGATTCTCCGGCAGCCACGCGCCGCCGCAGGTCCGTGGACGAGATTTCCAGGCCTGGCATGGGCATGGTGAGAATCCTGGCTCCTTGCTCCGGCCCTATCGCAGCCGAAAGCCGCTGGAGATCAAAGCCTGGTCGGTGTACTGCCACCACATGGGCTTCTGCAAGAATGGCTTCCGGTTCGCGCCAGGTCATTATTTCCAAAACCGCGTCAGCCCCTGTTATGAAGTAAAGCTCGACTTCGCTGCCAAGCCGCGCACGAAAGGCCCGTATCGTGTCTATAGTATATGACGGTCCAGGCCGCTCCAGTTCCTCTCGGGATACTTCGAAAAAGGGGTTGCTTGCTGTCGCCAGCAGGCACATGGCATAACGGTGCTCTGCTTGTGCCACTTGATACGCCTTCTTGTGGGGCGGCTGATTGTTGGGCACGAATATGACGCGCTCGAGATCAAAGCGCGTCCTCGCTTCTTCAGCCACCACCAGGTGGCCGACGTGTATCGGGTCAAAGGTGCCGCCCATCAACCCCAGGCGCTTGCGTTGGCTCAGATTCTGCCCAGACCGTTCCATTTGTCCGGCACCATTGTAACACCGTGATTGGGTAGCTACCAACCTAAGCATACGTGGCGGGAGTATTCAGTTGACTCAGGATTTTGTTTCAGATAGGAAAGGGTAAGACCTGGAGAATCACCTCGGTGGTCTCTCCAAAACCCCGTGTTGGCTTAAACACGGCCACAAAGGCGTATA
>JANZZA010000488.1 GCA_026419655.1 Armatimonadota bacterium
CAGCGCCCGCGCCCCGGGGAAGAATAGTCCTTGCAGGTTCCGCGTGACGTCGTGCTCTTCGGGCTGAACCACCAGCGGCATGCCGATATTTCCGAGGAAGTTATAGGTCGGGTCGAAGACCACGCCTTCGAGAGGCGTGACGCCGTGAGAGGCGATAATCTCCTTGAGATTCGGGGCAGGCGGGATTTCCAGGCAGATGAGAGCCTTGCCGCCCTGACCGAGGTATTTGTTAATGGCGTCAATTTCCTTCTTTAGCAGGGGCTGCTGAGGTCCGATTATGCACAGAACCGCGCAGTCGGCAGGGACCTTTGGCTCCTTCTCCTTGAGCAGCACGAGTTCCTTAACTTCGTATTGTTGGTTTTCCAGGCTGCGCTTGAAGTCGGCAATGCCGTCTTCGCCGTAGCCATCCAGGCGGCGCTCGCCGTGGCCCGAAAGAAAGTAGACCTTTGTCTTTTCGCCCTTAGTGAGCGCCAGGATGGCGCTTGTGATTTGTTCCTCGTTTCCGCCGGTGACTTCTTCTTTCTTGTCGCCATACTTGAGGATGATGGTGCCGTCGAACTGCACGTTGTATTCGCGCACCTTATCCAGAGCGGTCTTGGGGTCAATGATTTCCAGCTTTGTTTTCGGCGAGGCGATGTCGTACTCGCGCAAGCGGGAGCGCAGTTCTTCCGAGTTATAGTAGTCAGGAGAAACAAAGGCGAGTATCTCCAGGGGCTGCTTGAGATCGGCCAGTATCTTGCGGGTTTGCTCCGACAGCGAGAATTCCTTGTTTTGTGTGAAGTCGTGGCGCACGAAATGGCGGGCTGCGATGATATTGACGAGCACCAGGATGCCGACGACGAAGAAAGCGAAGGCTGCGGAGTTGACGAACTGCCGGGAGGTACGCTGTTGCCAGAAATTGCGAAGCTGCTCGCGGTTGGTGATGACGTACACTGCCAGGCCTGCGAGGGCGAGCACCAGCAAAACCAAAGGCATGACGAGCAGCTTTTTCTTCACGGCCCACCACAACAAGCCCGCCACAAGCAATACCGCTCCCGCAATGCCAGCCGCAATGCCGCCAATGATTTGCGGCGGGAGCTTGGGCCTGGGCTGCAATCGCTCATCTACCACAGTTTTTTGTGTTCGCTTCTCCTCGCTGCTCTGGGATGCCATGGCTCATGCGAACCTCCTTGGATGAGGCCAGTGCTTGCTCGGAGGACCACCGGAATCACGCCCGTCTTGTCTCCAGCGACCGGACGGTCAGGAACAGGAAATAGATCACCACTGACAGGAAGAATACCAGCGGCTTGGTGTCGAAGACACCGCGCTCAAAGTCCTGGATATTCTCGTAGACCGACAGGTGCTTGAGCACGTTACCCACGCTTGTGGGCACGGACATGGAAATCCAACCGATGAGCCAGAACACCAGCAGGATCAGGGTGGCCAGCAGCGCTGCAGCTATCTGGTTACTCGTCAGGGAGCTGGCAAACAGCCCAATGGCTATAAAACTGGCGGCGCATAGCAGCAGCCCCAAATAGCCCATCAGGGTGGCGCCCCAGTCCAGGGAGCCGAACTTTTCCATAATGATTGGGTAGACGAAGGTCAGCGCACAGATAGCCATGAACAGCAGGAAGGCCGCCACAAATTTACCCAGGGCAACTTCCCAGTCGCGCACGGGCCGGGTGAGCAGCGTCTCAATGGTGCCGAGGTTTCGCTCCTGAGCGATTAACCCCATGGTGATGACCGGGGCCATCATGAGCGACAGGAAGGTCATCGTGTGCAAGAGCTGATCCATTTCAGCTTCGGCGCGCCCCGACCCTATGAACAGAACGAACAGCAGTGAGGTGATGGCCAGGAAAAAAGTTGCCACCACGTAAGCCATCGGCGAAGTGACGTAGGTATAGAGTTCTTTGCGGGCGATAGTCCATACGTTGCGCATGGGCTGTCACTCCTGCTCCTCGGTGGTGAGCTGGCGGAAGACGTCTTCCAGGGAAAGTTCCACGGGCCGCAGTTCGAGCAGCTCCAGGTCGCTTTGAACGACGTAGCGAGCCAGGGCCGGGGTCACTTCAGCCCCTACCTGGCAGTCCACCAGGTAACTTCCATGCTGTTCGCCCGGCCGGACGGCGAGGACGTTAGGTAGACCGCGCAGCTTCTCCGCTAGGCCTCCGTTGCCACCCCGGACGCGAACGTATATGGTCTCCGTGCCGCGCAGCTTGGCTGTGAGAGCCCCTGGGGTGTCCTCAGCAACTATGCGTCCGCGGTTGATGATGATGACCCGCTCGCAGGTCATTTGAGCCTCGGGCAGGATATGAGTCGAGAGCATTATGGTGTGTTTGCCGCCCAGGGACTTGATAAGGCTGCGCACCTCGCGAATCTGGTTTGGGTCAAGCCCGATGGTTGGTTCGTCGAGAATGAGCACGGGCGGGTCATGAAGCAGCGCTTGGGCCAGACCGACGCGCTGGCGGTAGCCCAGAGAAAGCGTCCCGATGATGGAGTCGGCTCGCTCTTCCAAGCCGCAGGTGTCGAGCACGCGGTCGGTCGCTTCCCGCAACTGGGCGCCGCGCAGGCCCTCAAGAGCGCCTGCGTAATGCAGGTACTGCCGGACCCGCATTTCGGGATACAGGGCGATGCGCTCGGGCAAGTATCCAATCTGACGGCGCACCTCG
>JANZZA010000528.1 GCA_026419655.1 Armatimonadota bacterium
GTCACCTTTGGATTGGGCGACTTGGCTGGTACTATGACCGGCGCCACCCCAAGACGCTCAACCAGCATACAGTCATCGGTGACATCTCGCAGGCTGCGGCTAGCAGCATAAGCGCGGCGGATGATGTCGGTCTGGAAGGCCTGGGGTGTCCCCGCACGCCAGACGATATTGCGGTCCAAAGTGGCTGTCACCTTCATGGTGCCCGGCTCGGCTTGCTTGAGCGTGTCCAGGGACGGCTCGCAGGCGACTGCGGCGCCATGCTTGGCGGCAGCCCGCAAGCAGCGCACGATCAGCTCCGGAGTCACCAGCGGCCGGGCTCCGTCATGGATCGCCACGACACTCACGTCTTCTCCGACGCGTCTGAGCCCGGCCTGCACCGAGTCGGTTCGGTGCTGGCCACCGGCCACCACAGCGTCTACTCGCTCGGCCAGCCCCGCTGCTTGCAGTGCGTCTTGCACCTTTCCTAGATGGCCCGGCGGCCCTACTACTATGGTCTGCTTGATTGCAGCGACGCGCAAGAATGGCCGGAGTGCCCACACAAACAGGGGAAAGCCTTGGACTTCTACAAGGCACTTGGGGATAGCAGCTCCCAGGCGCTCGCCGCGCCCGGCGGCTACGATGATAGCTGCCGCCCGCAGGCTCACTGCGAGGTCCTTCTGGGCCCAGAAGGCGGTCGTGGCCGCGCCGGCTGGCCCACGTTCAGGTCAGCAAAAATCATCTTGCCCGCTGACGTTTGCAGCGAGCTGGTTACAATCACCGGCACCGACTTTCCGAGATGCTTGCTGGCCCCTTCCACCACAACCATGGTCCCATCGTCCAGGTAGCCCACTCCCTGGCCGGGTTCCTTGCCCTCCTTGACGATGGTGACCACAAACTCCTCGCCGGGCAGATAAGCTGGCCGCAGGGCCTGAGCAAGTTCATTGACATTCATCACTCGCGTCCCGTGCAGCCGCGCCAGTTGAGCCACGCCATGGTCGTTGGTGACTACGGCGGCGTTGCGCGCCCGGGCGAGCTTCACGAGCCGAAGGTCTACCTCATCGCGCGGGTTGTCGCCTTCGGGATAGTCCTCATATATGACTACCTGCACGTTGGGCAGCGACTGCAGGCGGTTAAGGACTTCCAGCCCGCGTTTGCCTCGTGCCCGCTTGACCTCATCAGGAGAGTCGGCTATGGCGCGCAGCTCGCGAAGCACAAAGCCCGGTATCAGCACAAGTCCCTCTAGAAACCCGGCTGACGCGATATCGGCTATCCGGCCGTCAATGATGATGTTCGTGTCCAGCATCTTGGCGCCTTCGGGGAGCGCATGCTCGCCCTTGACCATCGGTGGAGTGGCCAGCGACGGGAACACGTAAACCATTTGCTCCTTCGCGCTCAGGGCGAAAAGTATGCCGAGAGGCACAAACACCATGATGGCCAGCAGGCGAATCGCCAGGCCGACGCCAGCGATGTTTCCGAAGGGATAACTGGCCAGCACGGCTACTGAAAATCCCAACAAAACTCCTACGGCCGCCGCTGCCTTGTCAAGCAGAGACATGTTCTCTAGATATCCGACGGACCTGATGACCAGTTGGAAGAGTTTCACCGCGAACAAGAAGGCAACGAGAGCGCAGACTACGCGTATCCCTATGCTGAAAAAGGTCAAATCGGTCGGCTCCAAGTGTAACCCCTTCATTATCCAGGCACCCAGCCATTCAGCCGCTGGGCCTCCGAGCAATCCGCCGACGACGGTGAGCGTGAGCACGAAGAAACCGAAACTGCCCTTAAACAAAGCAGCCGCCCGCGGGGATGCATCCTCCGCGTCCCCGGGTCCTGATGGGACGACTAATAACCCTTCTTCCTTGGCGGCACCTGTGTCTTGAGCCATTGTTTCACCCATGTGACGTCACTGCCACAAATATCCCACCCCTTCGCAGGAGTAACGGCGCACTACCCATTCTAGCACAATACTCCTGTCGGTGTGAAGACAAACTCTACTTTTTCACCATCGTCGCCAAGACTGGCCACAATGTCGCCGCGGTCATCGTCGGATAGTGATAGCACAAACTCAGCCAGCGGGTCCTCAATGTATTTCCTCACAGCCCGGCGGAGCGGGCGAGCACCCATGGTCGGGTCGTAGCCCTTGTCTGCGAGCATCTGGAGGACCGACTCGTTGAAGGTCAGGCGGAGCCCGCGCGCAGCCATTTGCTCTACCACCGGCTTCAGCTCTAGGTGCACTATCTGGGCTATTTGCTCTGGCGTGAGCGCGTGGAAGACCACCACGTCGTCCACTCGGTTGAGGAACTCGGGGCTGAAGGTCTTCCGCAGCTCGTCCATCACCTTTATTTTCATTCGCTGATAGTCGCGCTGGCGCTGGGAACCGAGCCGCTCACGCTCTTCCGTTGTGAAACCGACGGCACGGCCTTCGCTGATTAGGCGAGCGCCCACGTTGCTCGTCATGATGATCACGGCGTTCTTGAAGTCCACCACTCGTCCCTGGCTGTCCGTTAGGCGGCCGTCTTCCATTATTTGCAGGAGCAGGTGAAAGACGTCGGGGTGGGCTTTTTCGATTTCGTCGAAAAGCACGACGCAGTAGGGCCGGCGCCGCACAGCCTCGGTGAGTTGTCCGCTTTCCTCGTAGCCCACGTACCCAGGGGGCGCGCCGATGAGCCGCGACACCGAGAATTTCTCCATGTACTCGGACATGTCAATGCGGATCAGCGCGTCCTCATCGCCGAAGAGGAACCGGGCCAGTTCGCGCGCCAGCAGGGTCTTGCCCACGCCGGTCGGCCCGAGGAAAATGAAGGACCCGGTGGGGCGGCGGGGGTCTTTCAGCCCAGCCCGCGCTCGCCGCACCGCCCTCGCCACGGTGGCTACGGCCTCCTCTTGGCCCACGACACGCTTGTGGAGTTCCTCCTCCATGCGCAGCAGGCGGCGCGACTCTTCCTCGGTCAGGGACGTAACCGGAATGCCGGTCCAGATTGACACAATGTGGGCCACGTCTTCTCGCGTGACTTCCGGCACTTCCGCATCTCCCTCGTCATCTTCGCCCCAGTCGTCGAATTTTGCCAGTTCGGATGCAAGGCGATCCCGGCGGGCGGCAATCTCGTCGCCAGATTCGTCGCCGATTTCTTCCTCTGCGCTGGCGCCTACAAACCCTGTCACCGGAGCTCCCACCTCAGCCGTGCGCCGATACCGGAGCAGTTTCACCCGCGAGCCGGCCTCGTCGAGCAGGTCAATGGCCTTGTCGGGCAGGGCGCGCTCTGTGATATATCGGGTGGACAACTCCACGGCTGCGTCCAGAGCTTCCTGGCTATACCGCACGCCGTGGAATTCCTCGTAGCGGTGCTTGATGCCCTGCAGAATAAGCATTGTCTCGTCCTGGGTAGGCTCGCGCACCATCACAGGCTGGAAGCGCCGCTCCAAAGAAGGTGTCTTCTCGACGTGGCGACGGTATTCGTCCAGGGTCGTGGCACCGATGCACTGCATCTCGCCACGCGCCAATGCAGGCTTAAGGATATTTGACGCGTCCATTGCACCTTCTGCCGCGCCCGTGCCAACTATAGTATGCAGCTCGTCCAGGAAGCAGATTATGCGTCCCTCGGAGCCGCGGATTTCTTCCATCACCCGCTTCATGCGCTCTTCGAATTCGCCGCGGTATTTGGTCCCGGCCACCAGAGAGGCCAAGTCGAGGGCCACTAGACGCTTGTCCCGCAGCAGTTCTGGCACGTCCCCCTCGGCGATGCGCTGGGCGAGTCCCTCAACGATGGCCGTCTTGCCTACGCCAGCCTCGCCTATTAGGCATGGATTGTTCTTCGTGCGCCGGCAGAGTATCTGAATGACCCGCTCCGTCTCGGCTTCTCGGCCGATTATGGGGTCTAGCTCTCCCTGTCGCGCCAGCTCAGTCAGGTCGCGGCTGAAGTGGTCGAGGGTAGGTGTCTTGGTGCGGCGCTGCTGCTCACCGCGACTGCGCCGCTCGCTAGTGATTTCGAAGACCACCTGCCGCGCCGAAGCCAGGTCAACCCCGTGCTGGCGCAGAAGTTGATATGCAGGTCCCTTCCCAAGCCGCAGGAGGCCGAGAAGGATATGTTCCGTGCCTATGTACGGGACGCGGAGCTGACGTGCCTCATTCCAGGCCAGGCTCATGGCCTCGCGGGCATCTGCCGTGAAGCTGGCCTCGCTGGGTGTGCCGCCTCCGGTTGCCCGGTCCATTTGCCTCTCCAAATCGAAGCGCAGTCGGTCGAGGTTAACCCCCAACTCTTCAAGAGCTTGCAGGCCGACGCCCTCGCCCAACCGCAGCAGTCCCAGCAACAGGTGCTCTGTGCCAATAAGCTGCATGTGGTTGCGAGCTGCCTCATTGTGAGCGTTGACCACCGCTCGCTTTGCTCTGTTCGTCAATCTACGCCATAGTTCCATAGTCGAAGCCGCTCCTGGGCTGCCCCGTCCCACTTCTAGCCCTGCTTGGATTCCCCACCGCCACTTGTGTTGGCCTTTCGCATCACTCTCCCCGGAGAGATTTATCGGCTGTGGCCTATCAGTCTCACCCCTAAAGCGAGTCTAACCCCCATGCGTTTTTAGTATTCCCATTTTTCCCCTGTTTGCGCAAGGGCCATGGTTATCTTCTCATGACCCTTAGACGCTCGGATGGTGGACTGTTTCCATCATTTTGCGGGGCAGTGTCATCGCGAAGGCGGCTTAGTTTTTCCGCCGCTCACGAAAGAGAAAGAGCTTTAGGGAGCTTACCTGTCGGGGGCT
Organism: Armatimonadota bacterium; assembly: GCA_026419655.1. Classification (GTDB taxonomy): domain Bacteria; phylum Armatimonadota; class Zipacnadia; order Zipacnadales; family FEN-943; genus JANZZA01. Next base: position 4,732 of record JANZZA010000528.1, read on the forward strand.
ATTCGTACACGGGAGTCCCTTCGCTACGCACAAGTTCGTGGAAGCGATCTCGCAGGAGCTGTGTTATGCGGCCTGGTTTGCCGTCGCCAATCAGGCGTCCATCCAACTCAACCACTGGCACCAGCTCAGCCGCCGTGCCGGTGAGAAAGCACTCGTCGGCGTTGTACACACTACTCAGACGGAACATTTCCTCGCTTACAGCCATGCCAAGCCCGGCTGCTATTTCCATGACGACAGCCCGTGTTATTCCCGGCAGTACACCAACGTGAACCGGTGGCGTGACCAATCTGCCGCCTTCCACCAGGAAGATGTTGTCCCCCGTGCACTCAGCTACGTAGCCGAGCGAATTCAGCATCAGGCCTTCGGGCACGCCAGCCCGCACGGTTTCGATCTTCGCTATGATATTGTTCAGGTAGTTTAGGGTTTTCAGGGACGGGTCGAGAGCGTCGGCTATATTGCGCCGCGTGGTGCAGGTTATCAGCCTCAAGCCCTTCTCGTAGAACTCTTCTGGGTACAGCTCGATGGTAGCAGCGATAATAAAGACTGTGGGCTTGAGGCACTTGCGTGGATCAAGTCCGAGGTCGCCCACGCCGCGCGTGACTACCAGACGGATGTATCCGTCGCGTATGCCGTTGGCCCGAACCGTCTCAACTACGGCCTTCGCCACTTCTTCGTGAGTCATCGGGATCTCAAGCATAATGCCGTGGGCGGAGCGGAAGAGGCGCTCAACGTGCTGCTCGAGGCGGAAAATGCGGCCGTTGTACGCCCGGATACCCTCGAAAACTCCGTCCCCGTACAGCAGGCCGTGGTCGAAGACAGAGACCTTTGCCTCGTCGGCTGGTACAAGCTTGCCGTCCAGGTACACCAAGCCATTCATCGCGCGGTGTGCCCCCTAGCTTATCTGTGGCCAAGGCGAGTGGCTGCCCGTAGCCCATAGCATACATGACCGGCACCGTCTAGCGCCAGAGGCTTGCCCACTGCGGGTGTGTTCGTTTTTCTCAGGATTTTGGTTCAGGTAGGGAAGAGAAAAGGAGTGGAGAGTCACCTTGGAGTAGCGAACCGAGGAGAATGTGTCTCCGCGCCATCACACTAGACACGGCAACAGTAGCAGGGTGGTGAAAGCAAGTCACGGACAGGCCAGGGCGTAGGGAGGTGCTGAGGCGGGTGGTGAGGCAGCTTGGCGAGCAGGTAGCCATGAGCCTGGCCGAGGTAGTGAACCTGCTCTTGCAGTGGCAGGTGGACGAGCCCTTGGGGCTGAGGCCGTGAGAGGGAATAAGCAGTGGCTTCTCAGCGGAGAATGCAGAGCCGTCTGAGAGTCAACGGACGGGGCAACTTTCATCAAGCTCTGCTTGCGCGGGGGAAAGGCGTCTCGTGCTCAACCCTTGGTGCAACTTTCGTCAAAGTCTGCTTCGGCAAGAGGAGGAGGCGCGGAATTAACCCCCGCCGTCGCTTTCTTTAAGGACTGGTTGCGCAGGATAGGGGAAGGTGTTGTGGGCCAGACTGCCGGCTGTCAGACAGTCTCCTCCGGCCGGCGCAGGACCGGGACGGGTACTGCCTCGGTTATGGTACAAAGCACATACGGCAGTTTCGGCGGGATAGGCACTATCGGCGGACTTTAGTGTCGCCGATTGGGGAGAGCAGGGGTGAGGGTGCCGATGCTTGCGGGCAGGGCGAAGGAAACCTGCATGCGCTGGTGGCAGGGGTGCAAGGCGCAGTGCAGCCGCTGATGAGAAGTCCATCCCTGGCACTGACTCTTCATTGTGACTGTTGGGAGACTTACCCGGAGGCATTTGTCATGCGGGCCACGGCACAGGCCTGCGCCGGCAAGTTATATTGCACTAGCACGATGCACTGGTGAAACGATAGCTTTGCAGCAGTGACTGTGGTTCTTCAGCAACCTGGCATGATGCCAGGAGGAGCGGCAATGCTGCCCAGGCGGCCATGCGAGAGTTTTGGGATGCTTTGGGGCGGGCTGGCGGCAGCCCAGGCACCACCCACGGCGCCATCGCCCTCCTCCCCGCCACCGCCATTCACTTAAACCACGAGGAAAATCTTTAGGGAACTGTTGCAAAAGCCGGCGTTGGCTCATCCAGAATGAGGAGAGTGTACAACGCTGTGCGCCCGACCTTTTGCCTGTGATGTCTTCTGGAGACCGGAGTAGTGGGTTTTGCAGCAGTCCCCTTAGGAGACCGTTGCAAAACCTTGTTTTCACGGGCGAGCCGCTTCTTCGGAGTATAACTTGCCGGCATAAATGTGTGCCGTTGACGGATTGGGAGCCGCGTCCAGGTGAGTTCTGCAACAGTCTCTCTTAGAAAACCGAATACTCCCGCTGCACTACTTATCCCAAATGCCCTTTCACACGCAATACTCGACACCGCAATTGCATTTAGAAGTGGGTAAACCGCAGCCGCGCCGGGAGCGACTGTTGAGTTGTCTGAGGAGGCTGTTGCAAAAGCTGGCGTTGGCTTATGCAGAGCGAGAGGAGTGTACAAGGCCATGTGCCCGACCTTTTGCCGGGGTCGCGTCTGGGGGTGGTACAGCGACTTTTGCAACCGTCGTTTGAGGAGTTTGTTTCGGCCATGCCAGAAAGCGGTACCCCGACTGGAGAGCACTTTTTCCTGGGGGGAGACCCGCTGAAAGGAGCAGCGTCTCCGAGACCAGCTTTCTGCATTTCTTATGTTGTTGCCGCCTCCGGGTCTGCTCAGGTGCAGGCCGCCTAGTCGCCCTTGTAGAACGCCAGGGGTCAGCGCGGTTTATGCGCTCGCGAGCAGCTCGTGTGCATCCCTGAGCATTTCCCTAACGGCGAGGCAATGAGGACAAGTTTCCTGGCAGCGGCCGCAGCCATCGCAGGCAGCCGCTGTCGCGCCTGTGGGCAGCATTGCATACAGGCGCCGCGCCTCCGCGGGCCGGCTGTAGGCTGTGGCGTACATGCGGTAGCGCAATATATCCGGTATGCGGACGTTTCGCGGACAAGCCCTCTCGCACGTCCTGCACGACCGGCACCACACAGAAGAGAGAGCGGCGGCCAGGCGCTCAACGCCTTCTCGTTCCCAGGCCTGCAGCTTTGCACCGGCCGCGGCGCAATTTTCGTCCGCTTGCTGCACGTTATCGCAATGGGGCACCGCCGCCGTAATGCCGGGCTGAGCCAGTATCCACTTTAGCATTGCCTGGGCCGCCGTTGTGCCCTCCGGCCAGTACCGGCCAAGGGTTTCACGCGCCCTGGGGTCATCCTGCCACTTGTTCGGCCCGCCAAGCATGGTCTTCATCGCGACGACGCCTATGCCGGCTTCCTGGGCCTTCTGCAGCGCTCGTCGCGTTACGGGGCCCGCGTTCAGCGGATTGAAAGGTATCTGTATCTGCTGGAACAACCCGCTTTCCACGCACGCCTCAAACATTTCTGGGCTTGCATGGAGACTGATCGAGAGCCACTTCGTTTTGCCCTGGTCCCGCAGGCTGCGGAAGGCTTCAAAGACTGGCTGGTCGCGCTGCACATCCTCTGGGTTGCTCAAGGTGGCGTGGATTTTGAAGAAGTGAATGACATCCAGCCCTGCCTGGCTGCGGCGGGCCTCAAACTCGCGGATGGCCTCCATTTTGTCCAGGCTATCTATCACACAGTCGCAGTAAAAGTAGTCCCAGTCGAGGCTCTGGCGGAACTCCCGGCTGCCACAGCCGTCCACTTTGTGGAAGTAGTTCACGCCTCGGGCGACCAGCCGCCTCTGGACTTCGTCGCCGGCCGGACCAGCAGCAATGGTCGAGATGCGGATTTTGCAGGCCGGAATGGCCCGATAGACCATGCCT
>JANZZA010000569.1 GCA_026419655.1 Armatimonadota bacterium
ACGCGGTCGAGGCGGCGCTCGACGATGGCCATGTCGGTAAGAAGGACTTCGGCCAGGAGGTCCCGCAGGTCCCGCGAAACGTCGAGAGGCCGGCCAGCGTGGTCTATGTCACCGAAAGCCTGAACAACAAGCAGCAGGGCATCAGCGTCGCCCGTGAGGGCGTGCAGCTTGTCCAGCCGTGCGCCAGCGTCCTCGCCTGCGCGCATTGCCCCAACGTCCACAAAGGTCACCGAGGCATAGGTCTTTTTCCTCGGGTGCTCGCGCTCAGCTATGACGTCTAGCCGCCGGTCTGGCACAGCAACCGCAGCCAGATGTGCCTCTCCTGCGTCCGAATAATGGCCTGCCGCCAGCGCGCGAAAAAGCGTCGTCTTGCCTGATAGGGGAAGACCCAGGATAGCTATCTTCATTCGCTCACTGCCTCCACGCCCCACCGTTACATGGAGTACGCCGCTTGCCAAGAGATTCTCCCGCTAGCCGAATTTTCCTTGCTGCTTGCGAGAAAGAAGGAAATTGCGGAGCGGTGGCGTAATATTGAATCGCAAACGGGGCTGTGGTTTTGGCCCGATACCAAGAGGGAGGTGGAGTAAATGGCTTGCGTCGCCGACGTTATGACCAAGGATGTCGTGACTGTCTGCCCCGATACGAAGCTAAAGGACGTAGCTAGCCTGCTGGCAGAGAAAAGGATTAGCGGTGTGCCAGTGGTGGAAGGAGGCAAGGTGGTGGGAATCGTCAGCGAGGCAGACATACTCAAGGCCGGGGACATGGAAAAGGCAGCAAGCGAAGTCATGGTGACGGACGTAGTATCAATCGGGCCAGAGGCATGCGTAACGGACGCAGCAGCGATAATGTCGGACCGGGGCATTAAGCGGCTGCCGGTGCTGGATGCCGAGGGCAACCTGGTGGGCATCATCAGCCGCGCCGACGTAGTGAGGGCCATGGCGGGCAAGTGAGGCTGCGGCCCGCTGCACCAGGTCCTGGGACTAGTCGCCCGTCTTCGGCGCTATGACGCGGGGCTCGGTGGACAGTACCAATCTGCCCTGGGGCATGTCTAGTGCCACTTCCCCGTAGGCCGCAGTCCACTGGCCCGGAGCAGCATCTACCTGGGCCACAATAGCGTCATCGCCGACCTGTACGGACTGCTCCGCCCACTGCGCCTGGCGGAAGTCCCGGACCTTGTCGCGCGCCACCCAAAGTTTGGCTTCGGCGGCTCGGGGCGTGCAGACTATCTGCAGCTCCGAGCCGTTTTGTTTGTCGCTCCAGCGCCACTGCACTTGCGGCCACGGGCCGCCGGTCGCGACCAGCTTTGCGAAGCTTGTAAGCGACGTGAGTACCCGCACCCTGTCATCCAGGCCGTGGCCAGAGTTGGGCGCGATTAGCAAGTACTTAAGGGGCGGCAGGCCTGGCCAGTACAGCGTCACGGCGTCAACCGGCCAGTACGGGTCATTGCTACCAAGAATGACAAGCTTTGGCATCGTCAGGCGGTAACGATACGAGTACGGGTCAACAATGAAGAACAGGCGGGACCCTCGAGGAGTATCCACCAGCGCCTCAAGTCCCTTCTCAGTATAGTCATCAATCATGGGTGAGTAAAAGCCCCAGAAATCAAGGTGGTGGCGGGCACTGACTGGCATGTTTAGGATGTCAAAGACCATGGGCGCAATGGCCAGGACGCGCACTGGGTCAGCTATGCCCGTCAGGTAAGTTGTCCAGCCGCGTTTGGACGCACCCGTCACAACAAATCCCCGCAGCTTCTGATTCCAGCGCTCCGCGGCCAGCTTCTCAAGACAGTCCATGGCACGGATAGCGCTCTTAACCATAGGAAACAGCAGTATCCAGTCCTCGTCGCCGGTCTCGAGATACTTCACCCAGGTATGGGAGATAAGAGCGTCTTCAGTCAGGCCACCAAAAAGAGGCTGGTTGGGGATGTTATAAAGGGTGGCAAAGCGAGTACCGCTCATGTTGGCGGCCATCAGTCCCAGGGTGCGCGACTCCTGCCCCGCTCTGCCGCCCGTTATCAGCATAGCCATTACATCCGGGTAAGCCACATTGGCTGGCTCATAGACCTGCACCTGGTGCTCCCAGGTTATCCCTTGCCACACCTGGGAGACCAGGTGGATGTCATATACCTTGCCTTGCGGTAGCTCCTCGACGCTCCTCAGCTCCCAAGCAAAGGAATCGTCGGGCTTGGCCAAGTACGAGAACAGGTCTGCTGCCGCTGGTGCACATGTCGCCAGTCCGAGAGCGAAACATATCACAGCACCTGCTGCTTTTGTCATTGTGCTGCCCCCTTTGAATCTGTGCGGCGGTGACGGCGCACAGCCGGCCCACCCAAAACCGCCTGCAAGGCCTCATCCAGTCGCTCAGTCTCCCGCACCAGCACCAGGCCCGTCCCTGCTGCCCTTGCCGCCTCCTCATCAAACCGGCTATCGCCCACAAAGACCGCGCGGGCCGGCGCAACACCCAGTTCGTTGCACGCACGCAGAATTCCTTCCGGGGAAGGCTTTGGCGCGGCGTCGGCTATCCTTACCGCAAAGAAACCGTCGAAACCCACCTGACGGAGCTGAGCTTCCAGGAAGGGCATTGGGCCGTTGGAGATAACTGCCAGCGGCAGGACGGCCGACCACGCTTCCAGAGCCTCGCGCCGCCCCGGTAGCGGCCTCACAAGTTCCGTCCTGGCCAAGAGAAGCTCGACGAGTTCACCGTAAAAATCTTCCACCCGCTGCCGCGCTTGGGGCAGTAGTTCTACCAGCTTGCCGCGGCCATCCATCCCCCACCACCGGCGCCGGTACTCCTCACGGTCCAGTTCCCAGCCGCAGTGACGCCGCACCATCTCCGCCACCGCCGAATACCACAGCTCAAAAGTGTCCGTGAGCGTGCCATCAAGGTCAAAAAGAAGCGCCTCCGCATCCATACATTTCTCTTCAACGCTTCCCTCGCGCGCGGGGTTTCATCAGAAAATCCGCCGCGCCAGGCTCTCCCAGAGCAGGACCTTCTGAAAGAACTTCTTTCTAGAGTGATTGTTGCAGAACTGCATCCCAGCCAGCGCCGGATACGGCACAGTGTACAGGGCCTGTCTCTTATACACATCT
>JANZZA010000631.1 GCA_026419655.1 Armatimonadota bacterium
CGCCACCCGCGAACGCCGCACGTCATATGGCCCCTGCGCTGGCCCCTGCCGCAGCAACGCTTCGGTGGCCGAAAGCCGCGCGTCGAGGGGCGCGCGCCCCTGAATCAAGCGCCCATAGACCACACAGCGCCGCACGTCTGGCGCGGATTCCGCCAGCAGTTTGAAGTAATGCCGCCAGAAGCCGATGTTGTCGCCGCGCCCCAGAGGTAAATCGAACCCCTGCAGGCGCTGACTGAGTCTCCCCTGGATCAGGCGCGTGCGGATGGCCCGCCGTAGTTCTTCTGCCGTCACCCCGGCGTAGCGCGGGTCGTCGCCGTATTCCTGCACCGCCGCTTCGACCTCCGCCTCGCTGATGGTCAGGCTGACCGCGGCGATCTCCTCTTGCAGGCTGCGTCGCCGAAACCAGCGGCGTGGATGGCTCAGCCGGTAGAAGGGGCGGTAGCGGGGCCGGGCTTCCTGCAGAAAGAACTCGACCGCGCGGGGATGATAGGAGCCGCGCATGGTGTAGATGGCATCGCCTTCGTCCGGATAGGGGGCCTGTCGCTCAAGCTCCGGGAAGAGCACCAGCACTGGCGCGTAGCGCTGCAACAAAATCTGGCGCTCGGCAGGCAGCAAATATCCGCGCGAATCGGGCATGGCAGGCTCCTGAGGGAAGATAGCGGCGCAGTGCGCTTGAGTTCATTATAAGCTCTTCCTGGCCGCAGCACAGCAAGGCGGAGGGTGTGTGCAAAAGGTGTCAGAGGTCGGCCAGGATCTGCTGCCCCTCTCCCCCGGGACTGCGTCCCGGGGCGAGGAAACGTGCAGGGGCGCATTCGGATTTGGGGGCAGATTTCACCGCGGAGTTCGCAGGGTCACCGCAGTGAACTCACGTAAGCAACTTGCAGAGACGGGGCATCTTGCCCTGCTTGACCTCACCCCTGCTCGGCGCTATCGCGCCTCGCTGCCCTCTCTCCACCCGCGGAGAGGGGGCGACACTAGGCTGAAGAATAGAAAGTGGCAGACAGAAAAGCCTGTCGGCCTTCCCGGAACAGGCTCCAGCGCCGTACATACGAGCCATCAGGCAGGCGTCGGCGGGAGGCGGTTTGGCCCTGTGCTTCTTGTTGAGCACCCAACAACAGCATCCAGGCATAAGCGACGACCAGGAAAATCCACAAGCGCGCCAGCCGCTGCGGGTCGGTCAGGGCGGTGGCTTCGACCTGCCAGCCATGCGACTTCAGGTCGCGAAAAGACTCCTCCAGCCACATCCGTTGAGCGTACTCCCAACCGTGCACTGCCGGGTCATTGGTGACCAGCGCCCAGGGTTCTTGGGCACCGCGGGCCCACAGCACCCGCACCTGGGCCGGGACCTGGCCGCGTTTCTTGAAAACCCGGCCACTGGCCCGATACATCTCGCCCGGTTGGCGCACCTGGTCGTAGAATGACACCGCTTGACCATCGGGCAGAATGATTTTGCTTTGCTTGGTCACCCGTACCAGAAACGTCCAGCCCATCTGCGCAATACCACGCATCAACGCCGGCGAGGTCCCAATACCGCGGTCGGCCAAGACGCGCACCCGACAAGCGGGGGGTAAACCCGCTTGTACCTGTCGCAACAAGGTCAGGATCATCTGCACCTGGCCTTCGCTCGGATAGTCCTGCGCGCTGTTGGCCCGATACATGCGCCAGGCCAGGGGAATGCAGCGCTGCTGATAGGCCACTCCTACCACCATCACCCCCCATCGCGCCAATAGTTTGGTCTCGTCTACCACCAACACTACCTGGCGTGTTTTGAGCACCCTGAGCACACTCTTCGTCCAGGCCGCAAAGAACGCTTCTAAGGGCTGCTGCCCCGCCACAAACCGCTGCAAACGCCGCCGCTGACTGTCCGCTCGTCCCCCTGCTACCCCCGCCAGCGCCCGTAAGTGACTGCTGCGCGCTAACACCACGGCGCGGCTGAAAACGACTACGTTCTGCTTGAAATGCCGTGTGACCCCCTGCCACTCCTTGCTCGTCTGCTCCACCCAGTGGTAAAGTCTTCGTAGACTCATAGGCACTCCTTGCTTATTGGTTGACACCCAAAGTGTGCCTCATGAGTCTTTTTCTTTCTACTGTCGCCCCCTCAGCTCCGCTTACGTGGGAGAAGGGGCGTACTTCTGCGACCGACAAAGAATTCCCGCGCCCCGCGACGCAGTCGTGTGGAAGAGGGGCTTCAGGGATGAGGGGTCATGGCGGGCGGCTGTGCTATGATTGGCATCAGAACGCACATACGCTACCTGCCCCAAGGAGGAGAGCCATGCCC
>JANZZA010000684.1 GCA_026419655.1 Armatimonadota bacterium
AGGGCGTAGCACACGCCGCCCAGGAAGTCCCGGATGCGCTGGGCCTCGGTGGCGTCGGCTCCCTCGAGGCTGACAATCACGGGATTGCCCTGCTTGAGGCGGTCGGCGATGGCCTCGGCTTCGTCTAGTTTGCGTGGCTCCGCGCGGTAAAGCGATGGGGTAAAGGGCCGGCGCAGGGACGGCGGAGGTGCCACGTCGTGGTAGTCCTCCGGCACTTCTACTTCGTGCTCTTCTTCGGGCCAGTCATCCTCGTCGCGTGGGTGCCGACTCCAGCCACCGAAGAGCCTGTGGGCCAGACTTCCGCGCATTTTTTGCTCCCTCCCTAGCTACGATTTTTGATGCTATGCTTGCTGCGGACACCCCTAAGTCTTGGGGTTGCCCTCTGTCAGACCGAAATCCGGTTTTGCGTGTGCGCGGACACCCCTAAGCCTTGGGGGGCCGCCGGCTCATGTCCGTCGCGGGCCGAAAATAGCCGTCCCCACGCGCACGATAGTGGCCCCCTCCTCAATGGCTACCTCGAAATCCTGCGTCATGCCCATGGAAAGATGCCGCATGGTCTCTGGCGGCAGGCCGCTGGCCACACACTCCTCGGCCAGTTGCCTCAGCCTGCGGAAAACCGGGCGGCACATTTCCACATCTTCTGCCAGCGGCTCCACTGTCATCAGGCCCTGTAGGTCAAGGTGCTCAAATGCTGCTATCTGCCGCGCTAACTCTACCGTTTTTTCGGGCGGCACGCCAAACTTGCTCGACTCGCCGCCCACGTTAACCTCTATCAGGACTGCCTGTCGCACGCCTGCTTTTTGTGCACGCCTGTCAAGCTCCTGGGCCAGCTCCGTGCTGTCAACTGAGTGAACCAAATGGCAGCGCCCCGGCAAGTATTTGGCCTTGTTGCGCTGCAGGTGGCCGACGAAATGCCACCGCACCTTACCTGTGCCTACTTCGGCCTCTAACTGCGCCTGCTTGTCAAGCATCTCCTGGACGTAGTTTTCGCCCAGGTCCGTTACGCCAGCTCGCACCGCCGCAGCGGCTATCTCTGCCGGGTGAGTTTTGGTGACGGCTACGATAGTTACCTGCTTAGGGTCCCGGCCGGCTCGCAAAGCCGCCGCCCTGGCCCGCTGCACAACTGCTTCCCAGTTGCTACGGATTACCTCCCCGGTGGCCGCAGGGCTGGTTTCACTCCTTTCCCTCTCGACCGGCATCGCCAAAGTCCAGCTCCCAGCCTCCGAATTCGTCTTCATCCTCCAGGATTTCTATTGTGCCTGGGGGCGAGGGGGGAGCTTTAGGTGGCTCGGATGGCTCCTGAGCAGCCTGTGCGGGGGCCGTTGTCTGGGCTGATGCGGGTGGCGAGGGCGGTGTAAGATCTTCTACATCGGGCGGTGGGGGCGGCGGAGCTGCGAAGTCCAGCTCAAACTCCTCAGGTAGTGGGGGTGGTGGGGGAGCTGTCTCCCGTGTCTGTTCCGGTGCGACGGCAGCCTCGGGCCCCGGTGGAGGAGGTGGTGGCGGTGCCGACAGGTCCAGCTCGAAGTCGGCGGGCACAGTTGGTGGCGCAAGCTCCTCTTCTTCCTCGGCCAGGGCCGCGTGGGTGGGCGGCGGAGGTGCGGGCGGTGCAGGTGGGGCTGCCTGCGTTGGTGGCGCCGACGGTGCGGCCGGCTCCGGTACCTGTGCCTCCACAGGCCCTATTGGACCGACAACGTCAAACTCGCTCGATTCGCCAGGCACCCCAACGAATTCTTCCTCGGCGCCGCCGACCAACCCGCCCCCGATACCATCAAGCACCGCCTGCACAAGCTCCGACCGACGCAGCGCTGGGCCAGCGCTCGGGTCAAGTTGCGTACCGCACTGGCGGCAGAAGCTTGCCTCGGCCGGGTTGTCGGTGCCGCATCCCGTACACGGCCGCCCGGTACCAGTGTCGCGCAGGAAGGCATAGCACATCAGGCAGGCCGCGCGATTATCTTCGTTGTCGAACCCGCATTCAATGCAATATACAGTACCCACCGTAGCCACCTTCCCGGGCACGGTCCTTGGTCACTCCGCTAGCTTCCCCGCCAGTATAGGCTTGCCCAACATTTTTCGTCAACCAATGGTTGTGGTGGGGGAGTATTCAGTTTTTTTGATTAAGGAGACTCTGGCAAGGGTGGTTTTTACGGCCGCCAGAGGGAATCGCGAGTAAAGGGTCAGCCGTACGGCGTTGTGCAGTTTCGTCGTTCCAGGTAAACCGACGCCAGGTCTTGCAACGGTCTACGACGTGATTCTTGCGGCCTGACTCTTTCCTGCCCGAAACGGAACCCTGAGAAAACCGGATAGTGCCCCATAGGGACTGTTCGGTTTACTCAGGGTACTATGTGCGCGTGAGCTACAGGTAACTAGAGCTCTCACCTGGCCTTATTCTGGTGAAAGCGGCCCCTCAAAAAGGTTGCCCCCAGACCGTATTTCCAAACTTCTTTCTCCTGTTGCAACCAGCCATGATGTACCGCTGGGTTTGAGCATCCCCTTATATCCTCCCGGCCCTTTTAGCTGCTGTGGTTGCAGTTGGGCGCCAAGCACGGACGTGTCAGTGGTCGAATCAAAATCCTGACAAAACGATTACTCTCCCGCCTTAGTCTTTCGCTGACTTGCTTCCACATGCTGCTGTTGCGCCATCCGACTTCATGGCGCGAAGACACCTCCTTTTCAGTTTTCCACTCCAAGGTGGTTCTCCACGCCTTCCCTTTCCTGCCTGAGACAAAATCCCGAGAAAACCGAATACTCCCCACCGGCCAGTCGCCCTTGGCTAAAGCCGCTCCGACGTGGTACAAGGCACCGCCGGCAGGACGGACAACTTCACTGTATGCGGGTGTCCTGCCGCCAGGCGTGTGCTGAGATTGCCGTGGGGCAAGCAGGACCATGCAGCGCGAAGAGCTTCTCGCATGGCTCACCCTGAACGCCAGCGGTCTGTCGGTGGACCGACAGCTCAGGCTGCTAGAGGTTTTTGGCAGACCAGAGGCTGTGCTTGCTGCGCCAGACGAGGACTTGAAGGCCGTGCCAGGTATTGAGGCAATCCACGTCAGGAAGCTGCGGGAAGCCCAGGCTGGGCCGGCGCTTGACGACGCCGAAAAAAAACTAGCAGACCTGGGTGCCACAGTCGTGGGTATAACTCATGCAGACTACCCGGCGGCGCTGAAGGAAATACCGTTGCCGCCCCCCATGCTGTTTGTGCAAGGAGAGCTTCGGGCGCAGGAGCCGGCAGTGGCGATAGTCGGAACGCGCAAGTGCACACCCTACGGTCGGCAGATGGCCCGACGGCTGGGGTATGACATAGCGGCCCGTGGACTGACAATCGTCAGCGGGATGGCCCTGGGGATAGACGCCGAGGCCCACGAGGGCGCCTTAGAGGCTGGTGGACGGACGCTAGCGGTGTTGGGGTGCGGTTTGGATATAACTTATCCGCCCCAGCACAAGTCCCTGCGGGAGCGCATTGCGGCCCAGGGCGCGGTGCTTACGGAACTGCCCTTCGGCGCTGAGCCAACCCGGGACCAGTTTCCGCGCCGCAACCGCATAATCAGCGGCCTGGCGATGGGTGTCATTGTAGTTGAGGCGCCGGACGGCAGCGGCGCGCTCATAACGGCCACCTATGCCGGGGAGCACGGACGGGAAGTAATGGCGGTGCCTGGCGACGTGACGCGCGCCGAGAGCGCGGGCTGCAACAGCCTTATCCGTGACGGCGCTACGCTGGTGAGATGCGCTGAGGACGTCCTTGAGGCTCTGAATTTCACGCCCGAGACTCTGCCAGCGCGGCCTGCTGGGCCGAGCGCCGAGGGCCTCCCGCCAGACGAAGCGGCAGTGTATGAGAACCTGGCAGGCGAGACAAAGACTGTGGACGACCTGGTGGTTGCCACAGGTCTCGAGGCGCCGCGCATTATGGCAGCACTGATGATGCTGGAAGTAAAGGGCCTGGTCCGGCGCTTCGGCGGCGGCACCTATGCAAGAACCGAAAGATGATGCATAGTGCAGCGCCTGCGGGGTAAAAGCAGCGGGAAAATCCAAAGGGACTGTTGCAAAAGCCGAGGCTCGCGGATGTAGAGCGACCAAAGTGTACAACTGCGTGGGCCCGAGCTTTTAATGTGATGGAGGCTGGGAACAGGTAAAGGCCCTTTTGCAACAGTCTCCTGGAAGAACGGCAAGCGTAAGGAGAATTCTTTCTGAAAGCGGGTTTCCGCCGACGTGGCTGTTACAAAACCATCGTTTCACGAGCGAGTCGCGCCCACGCAGCGTGATTCGCGGTTGCAAGTCTTTGCCCTACACGCGCTGGCAAAATAAATGGGCAGGATAGGAGGACGTTTCCGGATCCGTCCTTGCCCTACACGCGCTGGCAACATAGTCGTGGCGAGTTTTGCAACAGTAGCTTTGGGGGAAAAGTGACTGCTGAAAAAGCGGTGTTACCAGACCCTGCCCGTGGCGAAGAGTTCAGCGGTGCGGGAGCGAGGCTATATACGTTGAAGCGATAACTCGCGAACGTGCCAGTTTTCTAGCAGTCACAGAGTCGTTGTTGGGACGCTTCTTTGCTTGGGCTGCCGGAGAAAAAACTAGCGTTTCCTGCCATCCCTCGAGCAAGCGCTATAGCAGTCAGTTGAGGTCTGAGACAGTGCCTAGCAAACGCAAACCAAAGAAACCCATAATCGTCGAGTCGCCGACTAAGACCAGGACGCTAAAGCGATTTCTCGGCGACGAATACGACATCCTGGCCACCAAGGGCCACGTGCGTGACCTGCCGGAAAAAGGCCTGGCTGTGGACATTGAGCACGGTTTCCGGCCCACTTATGAGGTCATCCCGGCGCGGAAGCGCGACCTGGCCATGCTGCGCACGCACGTCGCGGGCGCTGACCGCGTCTATTTGGCCTGCGACCCCGACCGCGAGGGTGAGGCCATTGCCTGGCACGTGGCCGAAGTCCTGGGCATCGAGCCGGAGAAGCGGGCGCGCATCGAGTTTAACGAGATAACCGAGCGGGCCGTCAGGGCAGCCTTGAGGGCCCCGAGGCCCATAGACGCCAACCTCGTCAATGCCCAGCAGGCGCGGCGGATACTGGACCGGATTGTCGGCTATCAGCTCAGCCCGCTTCTTCAGCAGCGGTTGGGCGGCTGGGGAGCGAATGCCCGCAGCCTTAGCGCCGGCCGCGTCCAGTCGGCGGCTCTGCGCATTGTGGTCGAGCGTGAGCGAGAGCGAGCGGCTTTTGTGCCCCAGGAGTACTGGCGCATCCGCGCGACGCTCCAGCCACGGGGGCGGGAAGAGAACTTCGAGGCTCAGGTCGTCCGCCGCGACGGAAAAAAGCTCCAACTGGGCAACCGCGACGAGGCCACCGCCGCCGTGGAGGAGCTCCGCCACTCAGATTATTCAGTGGCGGCCGTGACGACTAAGGAAGTTGCCGAGCGCCCTCAGCCTCCCTTCCGGACCAGCACCCTTCAGAGGGCAGCGGCAGCCCG
>JANZZA010000703.1 GCA_026419655.1 Armatimonadota bacterium
GCCGAAGGATGCGCCCAGTGGGCTTTCCAGTGGCCCAGGGGCGAGGGTGGACCGTACAAGGCCTCCGAAGCCGGGCAAGAGACCGGCTGGCATTACACCCTTCCGGCGGCCGACGGCCCGCTGCCAACGGTGGCTTTCGAAGGCGTGCGTGAAGGCATTGACGACGCCCGCTACCTGGCGCTGCTGAGGGCCAAGGCGCCTAAGTCGCCCTGGGCTTCCCTGGACGACATAGAGCCTGTAAGCCCCCGCATCGGTGGGTGGCTCGAATCTCACGACGCGAATAGCTTCGACTGCCGGCGGTGGCGCATGGCCCGCGCAATGTTGCAGGCGGGCACAAGGTAGCCGCTTGGCCTCAGCAAGGACAGATTCCTTTTCGGTGGTCGCTCCAAAACCGCTGCGTCGCGGGTGAAGCGTGTCCAAGCATCGCAGGTTGCTCGCACCACTGCTGGCTGCAGACACAACGCCGGGCGTGCGCAGACCACTATGGCTACGAACACGTGTGACAACCCCGGCGAAAAGTTGGTTTCTTGGCTCCCCTGATGTACTTTCGCGTACCGGTGTCCCTGCGCTGGGAGGTATAAGCATGTCCCCAAGGCATGAGCGCCTGAGAGAAATCGCTGCCAAGAAGCGCCGGCGCCTGCGGTGTGCTCATTTGATTTGTACGCGACCGAGGTCCGGTCGGGGCGGCGGGTATTGCGGGTTCATGTCCCTGAGCGTCTGTGCCAGAATGTCAGCTACTACCAGGTTTCGGTACCACTTGTGGTTGGCCGGCACCACATACCACGGCGCCCAGGGCGTGCTGCACAGGCTCAAAGCGTCCTCATAGGCAGCCATGTACTCGTCCCATCGCTCTCGTTCCCGCAAGTCCTCAGGGTTAAACTTCCATTGCTTGGTCGGGTCAGCCAGACGCTCCTGCAGCCTACGCCTCTGCTCATCTCGGGATATATGAAGGAAGAACTTCACTACCCTGGTACCGTTGTCTGCCAAGAGCTTCTCGAAAGCGTTGATGTGCTCATATCTCCCTCGCCAGAGCTTCTCAGATACCAGCCCTTTTACTCTGACCACTATCACGTCCTCATAATGGGACCTGTTGAAGACGGCGATATGGCCTTTTGCTGGCGCGTGCTGGTGGATGCGCCAGAGAAAATCGTGCGCCAGCTCCTCACTCGTCGGCTGCTTGAAGCCCACCACGTGACAGGAAAGGGGATTCAGCGCTGCCATGACGTGTTTTATGGTGCCGTCCTTGCCGGCAGCGTCCATGCCCTGGAGGATTATCAGTAGTGCCTGCTTGCCCTCGGCATAGAGCTTCTCCTGCAGCTCTGTGACCGCCCGCAGGTCGGCCTGCAGCTTCTCCACAACCGCCAGGTCATCCTTAGAGGCATACTCGCCGTGGAAGTCCGGGTCGTATTTGGCGAGACTGACGCGCTGCCCAGGAGCTACCATGAATGGATGTGCCACAAGCCTCACCGCCGTCGCGCAGCCCTGATTTGAGGCCGCCGCAAGCCCTTCACAGGCGGGCGGCAGCGCCTGAGAACCACTGTGCCACCGCTGGTTTAGATTTCCTAGCGCCGGCACCCTTCCGCGCATAAAACAAGCATGGCGCGCGCGGCCCCGTAGGGGCCGTGGTGCGCCAGCACCCGCCTGCGCGCCAGGCAAGCAATTCTCTTCTATCCACCCCTTGTGGACCACTCGAAAGGTATTTCGGGGTCGAAGGGGGGCCGGCGCAGCTCGTCGGGTTCTTTCTCGTCGTAGGGAAGCGTGGGCAGATTGAGCAGCACTGCGGGTTGGCCGCCGAGGGCCGTAAATCCATGCCACACCTGCGGCGGGATGACCACAAGGGCCGGGTTGAGCTGGCCGATGACTACGCTGGCCGTCTCCCCACGGGTGGGCGATTCTTCACGGTCGTCGTACAGCCCGACCTTTGCGTCTCCGGCCACTACGCAAAAGTAGTCCCACTGCTTCTTGTGACAGTGCCACGCCTTTACGACTCCAGGAAAGCAAACCGAGACGTACGCCTGCCCAAAACCACGAAATTCCTCGTCGTCCTCGCGCAGGATAACCATTACATAGCCACGGTCGTCCACTATCCGGCGCAGGGGCTTGACTATAACGCCGTGTATCATCGCCCGGTCTCCCCGCCTGCAGTCGTGTGACCTAGTAGACGGTCATGTGCTGGATTGGCGCCTGCAGGCCGCCCCTGTTCAGTCGCGGGGCATCTGTACGCCTATGGCCGCGCTTTCCAGCATCTCCTTGGCCGCGGCCTGCAGGTCGCTGCGACGCAGGCCAGCAACAGCGGCCGCCACTTGCTTAGGGTCGGGCAGCTCTTCCCCCAGCAGCGCAGCCACCCCACGCAAAACGGCCCTGTCGGTGACGCGTGCCGTCTCGCGGGCCCATTGATTGACAACGCAGCGGCAAGCCCGCTGCAGCCCC
>JANZZA010000716.1 GCA_026419655.1 Armatimonadota bacterium
TACCTAAACGAATGGACAAGCATGCCGGCCGTCGCCGAGATAAAAACCGATGACCGCTTGCGGGCGCGGTTCTGGCTGCGATGGAACGACGAAGGCCTTTACCTGGCCGCTCACGTGGCCGACCCGTCCCCGCTCATCAACAGAGCCAGTGACCTGCGGCTGCTGTTCAAGGGTGGCGATTGCATTGACCTCCAGTTGGGCCTTGGCCGCTCGCCTGAGAATCACCCGACAGAAATACTGCCGGGCGATCTGCGGGTTTTGTGGGCTATGATCAACGGGAAGCCTACGGCTGTTATCTACCGTTACCGCGTGCCCGGCACGCCAGACGCGGCGAAGGTAGTCTTTGCCTCACCTGTGAGGCGCATAACCGCCGACGTGGTAGACATCTGGGATGAGCCGCCAGCAGCTTTCCGCCAGGCCGGCGACGGCTACGACTTTGAAGCCCTTGTGCCCTGGTCGAGACTGGGGAGTGAAGGCGCGCCGCAAGCTCGCGCCATCCCCGCAGACCTGGGCGTGCTGTTCTCCACCCCCACAGGAGACGCCGTGGCCGAGCGCCTCTACTGGTCTAACCCGGCCGCCGGCGCTGTCTCCGACGTGCCCAGCGAAGCCGAGATTGTGCCGCAGCTTTGGGGTTGGGCGCGTTTTGCCGCACACTGACACGAGACAACCGGATACAGGTGCGTCCCCTTTCGAGGCGGCCCGCCGCCGGCTCGTATTCAAGGATGTCTGAGGACAGGCAGCGCCTTCTACTGCTGTGGCCAGCGCCCACCGCGGTGGCCCCTTTGGGGAGCCGACGCCCCTGAAAAGCGATAAGCCCAGACAAAAGCGCGGGGCCCCTGCCTTGGCAGGGGCCCCGATTGACCACTGATAACAGTGTGGGCTAGAAGCCGATGGTCAGCCGGCCCACGAGCAGGTCAACGTCGTCATAGGATCGGGACGAAGACTTCTCGCGCGCGTAGAGGACGTGGAGGTTGACGCCGCTAGCAACCTCGCGAGAGAACCCGATGGACCAGAGGTCAGCGTAGTCGGGTTCCCACCGGGACCCGTAGGGATCGTCCAGGTTGTAGTAGCTGATCTCGAAGGGCCAGGAGCCGAGCTTGAAGGCCAGCGTGGCGCCGATGGTCTCGATCTCCGGGAAGATGGGGATGCAGCGGGTCCAGCGCTCGAAGGGGATGTAGCCCATAGCGACTGGGTCCTCAAGGAGCTCGATGCCCGCGAGGTAGTCCTCGAAGTACGGGTTAAGGGTGCTGTAGGCGATGTTGTACCCGTCCTTGGCCTCGGCCCACATGGCGCGCAGTGACCAAGACGGCGTCTTCCAGAGGTCGGCCATCACGAGGAAGGCCCTGGGGTTGAGGTCAGCGTCGTCCGGGTCGGAGTTGTCCCAATACTTGGTCTGCTCGGCGTACTCCGCCCAGAGCTCGCGGTCGCCCCAGTACTTCCACCATACGTCGGCGCTCCAGGCCTGTTCGCTTCCAACGCCGCGGCCAAGATAGTTCACGCCAAGTGACCATGTCGGCCTCTCGTAAGCCAGCCGGCCCGCAACATAGGTCTCATGGACCGGGCCGAAGTCGGCTTCGCCCGGCGATGCCATGACATCAAGCGACAGCGGGGTGTTCCACAGGTTGCTGGCCTGCATCCGCACGCCCTGGAGGCTCTTGCGGTCGTTGTTGGCCACAAGGCCAAGGCCGTAGCGGAAGTACTGGCGGCCGACCGTCCACTTGGCCGTCCACAGGCCGGTCGTGTTGAACTGCAGGTAGGCCTCGTCAACCCAGATGTTGTCCTGCAGGGCACTGACCAGCCCGCGGCCGTCCACGGTCCAGTACGCTAGAGCCTGCGCAGCAAGGGGATCTAGATCGGGCAAAGCGGGCGCCCCCTGAGCCGGAGAGCCACCCTCACCACCTTCCATCCCCTGCGCGGCCCATAGCGCAAGTAGGTTCTTGCGGTAGTTGATGTCAGTCCACGCCTCTGCCAGTTGCGACTCGATGGTATCGTCCTCCCCAGCCATCCAATCAACCAACCCCTCAATCTCTCCGGTCTTCGGGTCGGCCCAGTAGATCCATCCGCCCGGGTCGGCGACTGGCTCGATGGTCCTGTTGTCGCGGAACTTGAGCATGATCCGGCCAGCGAGTCGGTCGGTCACTTGGCCCTCGACACCAACCTTCGCGGTGAGGTTGTCGAAGCTTGTGTCGCCGTCCAGATTGGTCCCGGCCATGCCCAGCCGGTAGTCAATCCAGCCGACAGCCTTGACGCCCTTGGCTTCCTCGAGGGCCGTAACGCGGTCGGAGAGGTCCTGCACGTCTGCGCTCAGGTCATCCACGTCGCCGCGGATCTGGCGCAATTCATCGCGGAACTCGCCGACGAGCTTTTGCACGACGGTCCTGACCTCGGCTTCCTCTACCTTGCCCGGAGGCCCGGGAGGCCCGGCAGGACCGGCAGGACCAGCAGGCCCAGCAGGCCCGGCAGGACCCTGCGGCCCAGCAGGACCAGCAGGCCCAGCAGGCCCAGCAGGCCCAGCTCCGGCCCGCGGCAGGTTGTCAAGAAGCCGCGAGATGGCCATCGCAAACTCGTACCGCGTCATGGCCCGGTTGCCGTGGAACAGGCCATCCGGGTAGCCGATGATTATCCCCTTGTCCACCAGCGTCTGCACTGCGTCATACGCCCAGTGGTCGAAGGGAACGTCATCGGTCGGAGCGGCCTGTACCAGCACCGGTAAAACAAGCACCGACACCAGCAAGCTTGCTGCGATCCACTTGTACATGTTTGTCTTGCCCTCCGTAGTCTGACAGTCTGCATGAGACAGGGCACGAGGCAAAGGCACTGCGTACCCCATCCGTCGGGGCGAGGGCAAGCCGCTCTCGCAGCGGCACGCGAGTGTCCTTTGTTTCCTCGCCAGCCGTGCTTGTCGAGCGCCCTTCTCCACCGCCCCGTCGTCGGCCCCTGTCCCGTTGCCGCCCGGCTTGGAGGTATCCTCCCTTCTTTGCCAGTATCGGCGGCAACAAAGCCGACGATGCAGAACCTGCAACGGGCAGTTAACACCGCCCGTTACGTCCGCAGCTTATATACCACAAGAACCGCCGGTGAGTCAAGGGTCACAACTGCGAAATAGTCACTCCAGCTACAAGTGCCTACATCCACCACCACTCCCTTAGACAACCCACTGCTTCTGGCGTTTCGGCCAAAGCCTAACTCATTTCGTGCCTCAGGTAGCACCGGCGTCAGGCTGGCTCCACCCTTCCTTTTCTGCCTCTGCCTCTGCTGGTGCTTGCTTTTCTCCTTCCTCTTCCTGAACCCAGACTTTGCCGCGGCCGCCACAATACGAGCAGCGCACAACTCCCCACTGATGCACACTGCGCCCAGCCGCCGCAAGGCAATCTCGACAGCTTCTCCCTCCACTGCGCGTGCAGTTACGTTTTCCCCCGCAGTGGGGACAGTCAGCAAGTTTGCGTGCCATGTGCAACCTCCTCAGATAGAGCTTGCGCTAAGACGCCACCAGGAACACTTCTATGGCCCGGTATGAGTACTCCGAGTCAGGTCCTTGATTGCAGCTTGGGCAGCCAGCACCATTCCCCGGATCTCTTGGCCGGCCTGCGGTCCGGTGGCTTCGGCTCCAGCCACAGCCTGAACCAGTGCCTCCAGCGGTCTCCTATCGCCTGGCGGCCCCAAAGCAACCAGCCAAGCCCCAACCCACGTCTGCGCCGATTGTCCCGGAGGCGTCCCTGTTGCTACAGAATACCACCCTTCGACGGTGCCGCGATCCCCCGCCGCCATAACGTGCGCCACCAGGCCCTCTCCGCTGCCGACCATCCCGGCGGCCGTTGACGATGGCTGCGCATCCAGGATCTGCCACGTATGCAGTCCACCATAACTGTCAGGTAGCACCACGTCCTCCAGGAACCGACGCGCTCCGCGCCGCTTCGCCACGACCAACTGCTCCCCGCTGGCCGTATCCCTGTAGCGCTCCCATTCCCGGTAGCCCAGGGCGACAAGCAGTTGGCTGAGGTCGCGATAGCGCGGCATAGACGGCTGGACCCAAGCGAAGCGCAGATTAGGCTCTTGTGCGTGGCTGCCATAAACCGCTACGGCAGGCAACCCAGGGCCACCGGTCACCTTAACCGAGACCTTCCATCCCAGCGGCACCCTCACTCGCAACAGGCCCGTCTCGTCGGTTACCCAACCTGCGGTTGGTCCGCTCGAATCCGGTGTCGCCGCAAGAGGTTGGCCCAGCGGCTTGGTTGTTGAACCGACCTGCTGCGACTGCGCCGGTACGAGACCTGGTTGAACCCGCGCAGAGGCCGGCGCCGGAACAGCAGCTCCTGGTGCCACCCGCGCTACTTGCAGCGGGGCGGCAGATACCCGGAAAGGTTCGGAGCGGCGCGGCCGAATGTCTGCGGTCGCGCTGGTGGTCCGGGCAATGGCCCTTGGCTTCTCACCTGCCGCGAGAATTGCTGTATATGAAGTGGCGGTAGACACAACAAGAGGCTGTGACAACTCCGAAGGGTGTCGGGCAACAACGGCTGGCGCAGCCCACGCCCGCGGTCCCACCACCGGGTTCGTCGCAGCCATCATGGGCGGAGCCGGCCGACCTGCCCTCCCTCGCGCCACCGGCGACAGGGCTCCCGTAGACCACGCCGGGCTCCCATCTTCGCGACCAGGCCCAAGCGACGCCGTTGCCAAGCGCATGGGTGGTGACGGTCGGCTTTCCTCTACAACAGCCATTCCCGTGGCCGCCGGCTGCGATGCAAGCCAAGGGGCAGAAAGGGGCGGGGCTGTCGCCAACCCGGAACTCGGCTCGCCTGTCGCCCGCGGGGCGACGGCCGGCAACGCCGATGCCAGCACAGGGCGTCCGCTGTACCAGCCCTCTGGCAGAGCAATGCCAGGACGGAAGTCTCCGAAAACCGGCTCACGCACTCCCGGCGGGGTTGCGGAGACGTTTCCCAGTGCCGCCACCAGTGGTCGCCTATCCGCAAACGCAAAGGGCCTGTCGGCAGCCGCTGCGCCGCCGCGAGTCGTAGTACTAGCCCGCTCAGGTAGCCCGGCACGGGCGGCGCCCAGGCCAGGCGGTGTCATTTGAATATCTTCGGCCTGCCAGCTCGCAGCCGTCGGCACGCTCGGTGGCGACTGCGATAGCTGGACGCGAGCGGGACGTGTGGGCAAGTCTGTAAGCAATTCTCCACGAGATACTGCACCAAGCCTCAGACCCTCGCCAGGACTTAAGACTGGCGCCGGCGTTCCGCGCGGCTGAAGCCCGCTCGGCGAGGAGCTTGTAGCATCCTCGGCTGTGCGGGGCGCAAGTGAATGCGTACCACCGGGCACCGATGCCGGCCTTTCAGCCTCTCCCTGCGGTCCCGCAATGGTGGGACTCGTGGGCTGCGTCTGCTCCCCTGCCCCCACATCCGGCCCCAGGGTTGTCGCGGCCGTCTCGCCTGAAGAAGGCGCCTCGGGCCCGGCCACCAGCACTGGTGCCGTTTGTTGATGCGCGGCACGAAGCGCCTTAACAAACTCGAAGATTGCACTGACTGGCACCTCGTCGCCTGCGGTGGCCGCCGCGAAGGAGCCGATGACACACGCCCGCCGAGCGTCAAGCTTAAAGGCAAGATACGCACCGGCCCATTCTTGCTCCCCTGCGCGAGCCCGCCCGCTCACGAGCAGCCCGCGGCCAGCCAGCGGCCCCGGAACCTGCCGCTCGCGCCGGGACGTGAAATCACAACTGCGCTTTAGAAGTATTCCGTGCTCCCACGCGGCGTGGCGTTCGTCCCAGGAGCCCTGCGCAGGTGGATCAGGAGTCCATACCACCACATCCACCCGCACCCCTTCAGGCGTCTCGAAGGCACAACCTCGGGGACCTGCGTCCTCAATCAGCTTCCAACCAGGTGGCAATTTTACAGTACTGTCCAGAGCCACTATCCGGATGACAACGCCCTGCCCAGCGCCGAGGCTGATTGCGTGAGCGGCCAGAGCAACCAAGATTACTGCGATCCTGGCTGGCTGAGTCATTTCAGGGCCATCTTTCCCCTCCCATTACCCAGCCCCACATTATCGCCTGCCAGCAGCATCCTCGCAACGGGAGTATTCAGTTTACTCAGGATTTTGTTTCAGGCAGGAAAGAGTAAGGCGCCAAGAATCACCTCGGAGACTGTTGCGAAACCCAGTGTCGGCTTACCCAGACCCAGGAAACTGCATAACGCTCTACCACTGATTTTTTATCCGCGATTTCCTCTCGCGGCCGGGACGGCGACTCTTGCAACATTTTTCCCAGGGAAACTGTTGCAAAACTCACCTTGGCGTAGCCCCCAGTCCGCGAGCGGCACAGATTTATGCCGGCAAGTTATGCTGGGTGGGAGTGGCTCACCCGTGAAAAGAAGGTTTTGCAACAGTCACCCAGAGGGCTGTTGCAAAAGCTGCGCTTCGCTGACCTAGAACGACGAAGGCGCACAACTTTGGGTGCCCGACGTTTTGCCCGCAAGCAAGTCAATCAAGCCCTAGAGCGACTCTTCCAACAGTCTCCTTAGAAAACGGAACACGCCACGCGAAACAGGACTCCCGGGCGCAATGGCGAAGAAAGACTTGCCTCAGGGCGGCCTGATTGAGTATAGCCGGATGCAGTTGGCTTGTCGCGGGGCCGCCCGCTGCCAGGAGGGAAAGTGATGAAGCTCGTCAGGGTATATTGGCCACTGGTATTGGCGGTTGCCGCCGCGCTGGTGCTGGGATGCGCTCGCCAGGCCGCCCAACCGCCTGCCGGGACGACGGCTCAGGCTCCTCCTCCCGCCCCGCCCACCACTGCCAAGTACACCATCGCTGTGGTGCCCAAGGGCACGGCCCATGTGTTTTGGAAGACCGTTGAAGCTGGTGCTCGCGCCGCTGGCAAGGAACTTGGCGCCGAGATACTCTGGAACGGTCCGGCTGAAGAGACCGACGTTGCCGGCCAGATTGCCATTATCGAGGACTTCATCACGCGCAAGGTTGACGCCCTCGTGATGGCAGCCTGCGATGCCCAGGCTCTCGTGCCGCTCGTCAAGAAGGCCATGGGCAAGGGCATCCCCGTGATTACCATTGACTCCGGCATCGCTACCGACGACGCCCTTTGCTTCGTTGCCACAGATAACATCCTCGGCGCCCGCAAAGGCGGCGAAAAGCTTGCTGAACTCATAGGCAAGCGCGGAAAGGTAGGCCTCATCCCCTTCATCAAGGGAGCAGCCACGTCCGATATGCGCGAGCAGGGCTTCCGTGAGGCCATGGCCAAGTACCCCAACATCAAGATTGCGGCCACTCTGTACTCCCAAAGCGACGCCTCGATAGCCATGCAGAAAACCGAGGACATGCTCACCTCGGTGGCCGACCTGGCGGGCATTTTCGCGGCCAACGAGCCGGCGGTTGTAGGCGCGGCCCAGGTGCTAAAGCAGCGCAACCTTGCCGGCAAGGTGAAGCTCGTGGGCTTTGATGCTTCCGACGCCGAAATCGCTGCCCTCAAAGAAGGCGTCGTTCAGGCCCTCGTCGTCCAGAATCCTTATCGCATGGGCTACGACGGCGTGAAGCTAGCTATCCAGGCCATCAAGGGCGAGAAAATACCCAAGCGCGTGGATACCGGCGTCCTAATCGTCACGAAGGAAAACCTCGACAAGCCGGAGACCCAGAAGTGGCTGTATCCGCTGGGCAAGCCGCCGGCGGCGTAGTCCCTCGGGTCGCCACTGCAATGCGTGAACGCCGCCGCAGGGTGCCCATTTCCCCATCGCGGCCCATGTGTCAATAAAAGGCGGGCGTGGTGGAAACAGCACGAGAAAGTTTGGGAAGGGGGTCCGGGGGAGAACCCTTTTCAAAGGGTTTCCCCCAGAAAAGATCGCCCTCGATGCGTCTGCGGGGCCGTCGCAAGTGCTCGGCAAAGGGTCCCGAGGGACATGACTGCTGCCCAGCGCGCTCTATCCTTGCCTCGAGTATCGGTTCCGCCGTCTTCGTCAGCCAATCTTTACCGTCGCGATGCCGAAGGGCGGCACCTTCACCGACACCACATCGCCCTTACGTGAAGCCGTGTTTTTCTCCACCGGTCGCTCAAGCAGGTCTGTCTCCACTGCGGGACCGTCCGCCGGCGCGAGTAACCGAGATAGGCGTACCTGCGCCTTCGTCTCCTTACCCTCTATCTCGAATAGTCGGATGACGACTGCGTCAGAATCCTCAGCCTTCTTCACGGCACTGACCATCACGTTGGGCGTGAGTATCTCGATCCCGGCCGCCTCAGCGGGCAGGTCACCCGTGTGCGCCGTAGTACCTACGACTATGGGACGGTGATTGAAGGCATAGCCTGCGCGTATGGAGGCCACGGGATCAAAGGGGCCTGCGTGAGGAATCAGGCCGTAGCTGATCTGGTGGGCGCCCAGTTCCGGCAGCGGATCGGGGTCGTAGCTTGACCGCAGCAGGGTCAGGCGGATCGTGTCATCAGAAAGCTGATGACCATACTTGCTATCGTTTACGAGAGTGGCGCCTACCTCCTGCTCCTCATCCAGCACATACGTGCCCGTCAGGTCAACCCACGTCAGGGCCGGGGCTTCCTCTCCGTCGGCCTCGCGTTGTATGGTGCCAAAGGGTATCTCAAAATTTGCTTCCCCGCCTTCTATGAGCAGGGGGAAAGAGGCCCGCAAAGCGGGCACGCCCGTGGTCGGGTCGCCGCGCTCGAGCCAGTTCACGTCGAGGGTGAAGTTGATTTGCCGGCTGTCGCGGGCCAGGGAGATGGTCAGGCGGTAGTCGGAATTCTTGTGCCGTGCCGTAAGGCGGACGGTGGCGAGATGGGGTCCTTTATGCAGCACTTCCAGTACTGACGGTGCCAGGGGTTCCTCGTGGTCCACGATGGCTCCCAACTGCCAGGCTGTCATGCTGTGGGGCGCTTCCTGCTCCCGCTCGATGGCTCCCAGAACCGCGCCGGGCAAGACAAACTGCGTCCCAGTTTCCTTGTCCACCAGGCTGATGATGCCCCCATGCTCACCGGAAATGACCATCTCCAGGTATTCGTTGCCCATGAGCACGGGTTTTAGCAGTTGAGCATTGACGTAGCCCAGGCCATACACGGGCCGGCCCATCTCCTGCACGTAAGCGCCTTCATCTGCCGGAGCCGTCCCAGGCTCCACCGCATAGCCCCTATAGCCCATCGCCGGCAGGTCAGTGACTGGGAAGGCCACGGTGACGAAGTTGTGTCCCCAGTAATGGCCGCGCTCGATTATCTGCCCAGCCACTGTATTCCCCTGGGCATCGCGCACCACAACCGCCCCATCTGCCAGCTCCCTGTTCCACACCTTCACTTGCACAAGTTCATCGCGTGCGAAGGGCGCGGGGTTGAAAATCAGGAAGACATCGCCGCCGGCTTGTCCCGCGCCGAGGCTGGACACGCCACCCCACCATGCCCCCTCACCCGCTCCGGCCCCCAGGCCCAGGTCTGACCCTTCTGCTTTGGGCGCCAGCGCAGAGGTATCCACCTTCTCCGCCAGCGCTCGCAGGCTCCGCGTGCGAATCATATTGGTCGTCGCCAGGTTTTCCTGGAATAGCCCCATGGCGTACTCCACAGTTTCCTTCACGCCAGACCCCGGCAGGATGTCGTGGAACTGCAGGAACATTGCCCGGCGCCAGCAGCCCACCAGGGCATCATCGGGATATTCCATGCCGCAGACATTTCGCGCTATGACTGCCACAATCTCAGTATCTACCAGGTCGTTCTCGTTGACGCGGTTGGCAAACTTTATGCGGCTTTCGGATGTGTAGCAGCCCTCAAATACGAAGTTCAGCTCGTCTTCGTGCACGGGCAGCTCAAGGCCGCGGGCGGCGATTTCTTCCTCGACGGCCGAGAAATACTCATCTGTCGTCGCCAGCTTGACCTGGGGCCAGATGGGCCACATGGCCATATCCTGGGCCGCGCGAAGGTGGCGCCGCGTGGGCCCGCCGCCGTGGTCGCCAACTCCGTAAACCCACATCAGCTTCTTCAGGCCCGTGTGCCGCTCCATGTCGAACAGCAGGTGTGTCATCCACGGCGTTATCTCGCCGTTGTAGCCGTTCGGCGAGTCGTCGTAGGCCAGAATCCGCGAGCCGTCCTTTCCTTCCCACCAGAAAAGCTGCGAGGTCGCGCCGGCCGCCATTGTCCTCAGCCTCAGCCCGGACGCCCGGTGGTGGTAGTATCTGGTCACTCCGCCCCTCCGTAGTATCCCTGGTAGTGTCCAGCAGTGGCCGAAGGTGTCGCACTCCCAGTCAATCTTTACGGCATCGAAGTCCAGGCCGAGGTTCTCGCGCACCCACCGGCGAGTGTACAAAAGATGCCGGCATAGTATCTCACCGGACGCCAGATTCTTGTCGCCCTCGACCCACTGGCTGGCCGTGACTTCCCATCTGCCCTCCGCTATGCGCTGCTTTATGCGCTCAAAAAGCTCCGGCGCGTACTTGCGCATGGCGTAGTACACCGAAGCCTGACTCTGCGAGAAGCGGAACTCCGGAAACTCGTCCATGAGCTTATCCATAGTCGAGAAGGTGTCGTAGCAGACGGCCACGGTCTCGGGCCAAGACCACATCCAGTTCATGTCAATGTGCGCGTGCCCAACACAGTAAACGACGTATTCTTTCGCAGCCTGGCCCAGAGGGGCTAGCACCTGCTCGGCTTGCTCCACCAGCCTTCGCGCTCCGCCCTGGCCCGACTGTATCCCGTCGAGCACCACGCGCGCGGCCTTCTCCAGAAGTGGCGCCCACTCGCTTTCCTTTTCCGGGTGTGCTTGAAGCATCCGCAGTGCAAAGTCGTACTCGGCCTTGAATCGCTCCAGTACGTGCCTGCACTCGCCTTCGACTGTATTGATAGCCGCAATCAGTTGCCCCAGCTCTGCGTGAGAACTCACGATATTCTCACTCCTTGAGATGGTTATTTCTTTCCCTGGCCGCGAGCCGTGCCGTCTGCCCCGGTCGGCGGCTCAGCTTAGGCTTACTTGTCCCTGCCGTCAAGGCTCTTCAAGCGGACGCTTTCTAGTCCGTTTCTCTCTTTTACATACAGAGGCATGTTATGCCAGTGGTCCGGGTGTTGTTGAGCGGGTCCTCGCAGGCCTTTCTCAGTTGGGTACTTCCAGGTTATTCCCTGCGCTTCAGCCTTTCCTGCCGGAAACAAAATCCTGAGCAGGCCGATTACTACCTGTTTGCGGGAGAGTATTCGGTTTTCTGAGGATGCGGTGGCAAAAGTTCCTGCAGCGCTTAAGAGATGCGCTCCGAAGTAAAAGGTGGGACACACGAGTTTATACACTTATGTGGCCCTGTATAAGCCAATACCGGGTTTGGGGATAGACCACCAAGCGGATTCTCCGAGCCTTACTTTTTTCTGCCTGAAAGAAAACCCTGAGTAAACTGAATACTCCCCGTTTGCGGCTACGGCTTTTGCATGAGTAAGCTTTGTGGTAGGATACGGGCGCCGGCCCGAAGCCACGGGCCGGCTATTTGTCGGGAGTGACCTACAATGCGCGGCGGAGAAATGCCCAAGGCCTACGAGCATAAGGCCGTCGAGGAGCGCTGGTACGACTACTGGCGCGACGAAGGCCTTTTCAATGCGGACGTCAACCCGTCGCGGCAGCCCTTTTGCATTGTCATCCCACCGCCTAATGTGACCGGCGTCCTGCATATGGGTCACGCCCTGGACTGTACCATCCAGGACCTTCTCACCCGCTGGCGGCGGATGCAGGGGCGTGAGGCGCTGTGGCTGCCAGGCACCGACCACGCCGGAATAGCCACCCAGAACGTTGTCGAGCAGATGCTGGCGGCCGAGGGCCTTGCGCGCCATGACCTGGGGCGGGAAAAATTCGTTGAGCGCGTATGGCAAGTATCCCGACGCCACCATGACTATATCGTGGCCCAGCTTGCCCGTCTGGGCGCGTCGGTGGACTGGCGCCGCGAGCGATTCACCCTTGACGAGCAGTGCTCCCGGGCCGTCCGCGAGGCCTTTGTGACGCTCTATGAGCAAGGCCTCATATACCGTGGCGAGCGGATGATTAACTGGTGCCCCCGCTGCCACACGGGCCTGTCTGACCTGGAAGTCGAGCACGAGGAGCACCGCGGGCACCTGTGGTACATCCGCTATCCGGCGGCAGATGGCGGGCCGGGAGTTGTGGTGGCCACGACACGTCCGGAGACAATGCTCGGCGACACCGCCGTGGCCGTCAATCCCGCCGACGAGCGCTACCGCGACCTTGTCGGCACGACCGTGATCCTGCCGCTAATGGAGCGCGAGATTCCAGTCATTGCTGACGAAGTGGTGGACGTTGCCTTCGGCACCGGCGCAGTCAAGGTCACGCCTGCCCACGACCCCAACGACCTGGAAATCGGCGAGCGCCACGGCCTGCCGTCAGTCAAGGTAATCGGCGACGACGGGATCATGACAGACCAGGCCGGGGCTTATGCAGGCCTTGACCGCTTTGAGGCAAGGCGGCGAATCGTGGCCGACCTGGAGACCCTGGGACTGCTGGAGAGAATCGAGGACTACACCCATGCCGTGGGTCACTGCCAGCGGTGCGCGACCGTGGTGGAGCCGCTGGTGAGCACCCAGTGGTTTGTGAAAATGGCGCCGCTGGCCGAGAAAGGCCTGGCTGCGGTGGACGAAGGCCTGGTGCGCTTCGTGCCGCCCCGCTGGGAAAAAATCTACCGCGACTGGCTGCACGGCATCCGGGACTGGTGCATATCGCGGCAGCTATGGTGGGGCCACCGCATACCGGTCTGGTATTGCAGGGACTGCGACTTGGAAATCTGCGCCCGTGAAGACCCCACCGCGTGTACACAATGTGGCTCGTCCAGCATCGAGCAGGACCCGGACGTACTGGACACCTGGTTTTCCTCGGCTTTATGGCCCTTTTCGACCCTCGGCTGGCCCGAGAACACCCCTGAAATGTCCTATTTTTACCCTACCTCGGTACTCGTCACCGGCTACGACATAATCTTCTTCTGGGTTGCTCGCATGATAATGACGGCCATGCACTTCACGGGCAGGCACCCCTTTGACGACGTTTTCGTTCACGGCCTGGTGAGGGACGAAAAGGGGCAGAAAATGTCCAAGAGTCGGGGCAATGTGGTTGACCCGATGGAGCTGGTGGACAAGTACGGCGCCGATGCGCTGCGCTTTGCTCTCTTGCAGCTAATCACCCACGGCCAGGACATCCGCTACAGCGAGGACAGGCTGCGCGGCGCCCGCAATTTCTGTAACAAGCTCTGGAATGCCACGCGGTTTGTGCTGATGAATCTGCCTGACGAAATCCTGCCAGATGAGGTGCCGGCTGAGGGCCTGTCGCTGGCGGACAAATGGATACTTTCGCGCCACGCGGCGATGCTGGCCGAGGTCGAGGAGGAGCTTGAGGCCTACAACGTAGCTGAGGCAGCCAACCGGCTTTATTCCTACGTATGGAATGAATTCTGCGACTGGTACGTCGAGCTGGCCAAGCCTGCGCTTTACGGCGGTGTCCCAGGCGCGCAGGCAGGGCCGGCCCCGCAAGTCCCGCAAGCGGCCGACACACCCGAAAGCCGCGCCGCCCAGATTATTCTTCAGCGACTGCTTGGAGAAATACTAACGTGCCTTCACCCATTCATGCCCTACATCACCGAGGAGCTATGGCAGCGTTTGTATCCGGGCCGGGGGAGCATCGTGCGCCAGCCTTGGCCACGGCCGGAGGCTTCCTGGCGCAACCCGGCCGCCGAGGAACAAATGGCGGCTGTTCAGGCCGTCATAGCCGGCATCCGCAGCCTGCGTGCCGACCTTACCATACCCTTCAGCCAGAAGCTGCCCGTGACGCTGATTGCCAGCGATGACGCAACATTGGCGCTGCTTGAGAGCCAGCGCCCAGGCATAACTTTCCTTGCTGCGTGCAGCGAACTGGCCATCGCTGCGCCAGAAGCCCAGCGGCCGGAGCGGGCGCTAACCGCGGCGACCGGGGAGGTAGAAATATACCTGGGCCTGGCTGCTGACCTGGACATACCGGCGCACCTGGAGCGCCTATCTAAGGCGCTGGGACAGCTCGACAAGCAAATGGCCACCAGCCGCGGCAAGCTGGAAAACCCTGACTTCCTGGACCGTGCGCCGGCTCAACTGGTAGAGCAAGAGCGCGAGCGGCTGCAAGAAACCGAGGCTACGGCTGAGCGGCTCCGTCGTCACCTGGAAGTCCTGCGCAGCCTCTCCC
>JANZZA010000728.1 GCA_026419655.1 Armatimonadota bacterium
GCGTATATGACTCCGCCTTCCTGAGCCTGAGTTTCGTACAAGTGCTTTCCAATCATTGCGATGGCGCGAGCTGCCGCTGGCGCAAATGGGTTCTCTGGCTGCAGCAAATCGGCCAGCACGGGCAGGGCTTGTTCCTGGCCCAGATAGCCGAGGGCCCGGATAGCGTATAGGCGCACTTCAGAGGTCTCGTTGTTATCCGACACGGCCGGAATCAATACGGCTGTCAGGTCTACTGTGGGCTTGGGTATCTCGGTAATTGCGGCAAAGGCCACCTGTGCGAGGAGCTCGTGAGTGGCCGCTGAGGTGTGGTAGGCGAGAGCGATGGCCGCCCGGCGCTGGGCGTTGACGTCTCCCTCGCGGGCTACTTGTTCTAGCAACTGATTAACTTGTCCCAGTCGCCAACCGATGAGAAGTTCCATGGCCTGTTGGCGAACGGCAGGGTTCTTGTCCTGCAGGGCTGCAACAAGAGTTGGCGTGGCCCTTTCGTCGCCGAGGCGGACCAGGGCCTTAAGAGCGGCTATCCGGACCGAGGGTTCAGCGGTCTTGGTGGCCTTGATTAGCGGGTCCAGGGCGGACGGCGCTCCGGTGCGTCCCAGGGCATCGGCGGCAGCCACTCGCGCCTCCGCCGGCTTGGTCGTGTCGGCCAGTACCCGGGCCAGCACAGGCACAGCATCTGGTCCAATGTCTCCACAGGCGACGGCCGCCCAAGAGCGAGCGCTGGGATTCGGCGAACCTAAAGACGCTGCCAATGCTGGTAGAGCGGGCTGGCCTATTCGTGCCAGGGCCTGTTCGGCCATGTGGGCCACACGCGGGTTTCCGCTTCCCAACGCCGATACCAGAATGGACACAGCGGGGGTCCCGACGTTAGCTAGGGCGTCCCGGGCTGCGTAGTACACGCGCCAGTCTGGGTCGTTGAGGGCGGCCACGAGTTGGGGCAACACCCGTGCGTCGGCCAGGCTCACGAGCGCGTCGGCTGCCATGCGCCGAATGGCCACATCTGGGTCCTTGAGCATTCCTGCCAATGGAACGACTGATGCAGGGGTGCCGATGTTGGCCAAAGCCTCTGTGGCCGCTGTGCGTACCTCCAGTTCTGGTGAAGCCAGGGCCGGCAGGAGTGGTGCTATGGCTGGCGCCTTTATTCTCTGGAGTGCTACGGTGATTTCGCGGACTGCCCCAAAGCGATTGTACATCAAAGTGGCGACCAGGGGGCCGGCGGCAGCCGGGGCGCCGATGCGGCCAAGAGCTTCAGCGGCTGCTGCCTTGACTTCCGGCCGCACGTCCTTAAGGCGTGCGATGAGGGACGTGACCACAGCCGGCTGGCGGCCAACTGCTGCAAGCAAGCCCAGAGCCGTGGCTGCACGGCGCCTCACCAGCCACGATCCATCTGCGTTCAACCGCGCAAGCAAGGGTTGAATTGTGCGCGCGGCGTCGGCGGCAGCTATCGGAGCGTCCACCGTCTGGTCAGCGATTTGGCCAAGCATCTGGCACGCCGTCGCCCGCACTTCTTCTTTGGGATCGGTCAGCAAGTCCCGGATGATGGGCGTCAACGCCACCGCCTTCATGGCGAGCAGCGAGCGGATGGCGGTATCTTTCTTCCACAGGAACCGCTGGGGTGTCTCATCGGGGGCTGGTTCGGTGCGCTTAATAATCTTGATTAGTTCAGGCGTCACCGGCAGACCGATTTGGCCGAAGACGTTAACCACGCCGTCGCGAACATACTGGTCCCATGCGTCCATTAGCGGCACAAGAGAGGGAATGACCGGTTCGCCGATGGCGACGAGGGCAGCGGGCGCGCCTCCTCGCACGTTTCCGTCTTTGTCCTTGAGGGCCTTGACGAGAGGCCCAATGGCTAAACGGTCAAAGCGGACCAGTACCTGCGTCGCCCTGGTGGCCACCGGATCGTCAAGAAGATAGATAGCACCGGCAAGCTGGAAGAGAGCCTCAGGCATGCCGATGCGGGCAACCTGAGTTACTACCTGGTCCTGAACGACCCGGGGCTGGTCCTGGACACCTTCGGCCAGCTTTTCTTTAGCTATTAACGTCCGGACAGCCGCCAGCCTCTGTTCTGGACGCCCAGTCGCTATGAGCTTGCGAAGATAGTCCAGCTCATGGCGTCGGTAGCTGGCGAAAACGGCTAGAGAGGCGGCGACGGCGATGATAATGACCCAGGTTATCTGCCTGCGCACTTCTGGCTGCACGTCTGTCAGCTCCTCGTAGGAGAGCTACTAGACCAGCACCGGTCCAGTGCCGTCCCTCACTGCCAGTTGGCTACGCCGCCGCGGATTCCTCCCCCCGCGGGGAGCCGCCGCGGCCGGCCGTGCGGGAAGGAACTCTTTGATCGGCTGATCGTTCCGTCGTCGGGCGACTGAGCTGGCCCCTGTGCCAGGCACGGCCCTTCGCCAGCAGGGTATTACCCTCAGCGCCGCTAAACAACCACCCACGCCGAGCACAGCCGGTGAAACAACACCGGCACTGGCTCAATGTTTTTGGCCAGCCACTCTGCGAAATGCTTGAGCCCAGGCTCCTCGCTGGCCGCGTGACCCGTCTCGATGAGCACGACGCCGGCGTCCTGGCAAAAGCGCTGTGCATACTCGTCCGTCTCGCCGGCGATGAGACAGTCAGGTTGGTATCGCAGGATGTCATTAAGGAATCCTACATTCAGGCTTAGCCCCAAGCCTCCCCAGGCCAGCCCGATCCGTCGCACCATGTTATCCAGAGCGCCAGTGACTCGCAAGTGGGGCAGTTTCAGTCGCTGCTTGGCGCGTTCTGCAACCTGCACGACAGGTGTTGGCTGGACGTCATATATTCGGAAGTATCCCTCGGCTACCGTCGGCTCCGGCAGATTCAGAGCCTTGCCAAAGTCGTCCAGTATACAAAATCGGTCCAGCATGCCGTGGGCGCGGTATACAGTAATCTCGGCCTTTGCCAACGCCTCTATCCTCGCCCTGTTAACGGGCCAGCAAAGGAAATTCTCCAGGCCGGGACTGATGTGCGAATAAGGAAAGTGTAGTTCCTCGTGGACAATCAAGAGATTGCAGTCCGCTTGGGCCGCTGCCCCGATGACTTCCAGAGTTGCCATCCACGCCACCATTATCTTGCGCACTTCTGCCCCGGGGTCGCCAAAGCGGAAGCCCTCATCGTTGCCTCGCGGCGGTGCAAGCTCTTCTATCAGAGTAGCCACGTCGGAGCATCTCATTGTTCTCACCTGCACAGCGAGTGTTTGGTGTTCTCGAAGGCCGGGACTCTCCAGATGCTTGTCGCTACTCACCAACGCGTCCGTCGTTGTTATAATAGCACACAGGCGCGAGGAGTGTCGGCAGAAGGCCTCGCGAAGGCTCAAAGGTGCGAGCTGTTGTCGCTCGACAGCTTGCGTAGTTGCAATGGGCTTGGTCGTGTTGCTTCGTCGGGGCAACCAACTCAGGCGATGCCGATGCTCACGCGTCGCCAATGCGCGAGGGCCGTTTTGCGCTGCGTTTGTCCTGCTCGCGTCTGGGACAGCCTCCTGTTGGGGGTTGGGCTATGACCTCTGCAGGCCGGTCGGGAGTGCTGACGCGAATAGTTTGTGGGCCACCGGCCAGCGGCAAGACAAGCCGTCTGCTGAAGGCTTACGCCGACTGCGTCGAGGACGGCCAATGGGATGCTGCCCTTTACCTTGTGCCGACGGTGCGGGTGGCTGACCTTGTGCGCGGCCGCCTCTGTGATGCTGGGCTCCGGGGTCTTTTCGATTTCCGCGTAATGACCTTTGCCGAGGCTGCCGATGCGCTCCTGGTGGCAAATCACGTCTCCGTAGCGGCCATTTCCGACCTGCAACAGCACTGCATCGTCCGCCGCATCCTGGAACGGCTGAGTGACACAGAACTTGGCCCCTTAGCCTCACAGCGAGCAGGCCCTGGGCTGGTCATGTGTTTAGTCGAGGACATCAACGAACTCAAGGCAGCCGGCGTCGAGCCAGCGGAGCTACTGGCCGCGTTGTCAGGTGAAGGGGTTTCCGACCCTGTGGCCTTGGCGACGGCGCGTGTCTACCAGTGCTATCAGGACTTTTTGCAGGCGAATTTGCCCCAGCTTTTCGACGGCCCCGGCATGCTCTGGCACGCTTCGCAGCAACTAGACAAGGCCATGGAAGACCCGCGCGAGGCGCGGCCCTTCGACACCGCCCGTCTGGTCCTGGCCGACGGTTTTAGCGATTTTACGACGGTCGAGCTTCGGATGCTTGCTCGTCTTGCAGCAGTCGCCGGCGAGTGTATCGTGTCGCTTACCTGTGAGATAGGTCAGGAGGACACTCGGCCGGAGTTGGAGGCAATACCCCGGCGGACGCTGGCGGCTCTGAAACAGCATCTTGGCAGTATCGGCCAGGTTGAAGTCGAGCGTCTGTCGCCAGCTGAACCGGCGGAGACAGACCTGGCTTACCTGCGCAGATATATGTTTGACCGGTCGGTAGGCCCCAGGGATGGCGGGACTTCGGGCAGGTCTTGCGACGGTTCCGTGACGGTCATGCAGGCGCCGGGGCTGTGGGCGGAAGTGCGCATGGTGGCCCGAGAAATCAAGCGATTAGTGGACCCAACTGCCCCAGACCGGGTCAGTCCCGGCCAGATTGGCATCATTGCCCGCAGCCTTGACGAGTACCGCCTTGCACTGCGTCAGGTCTTTGCAGAGTATGGTCTACCGCTTTTCGTCGCAGGCGGAGAGCCAGTAGCGGACAGGCCTTGTGTTCGGTTCGTGAATGACCTCCTGCGGCTTATAGAGGAAGACTATCCACGGGTAGCCACGGTCGCCGTGCTGGATGCTGCCTGGGACAAGCTCCTTGCCTACAAGGCAGGGCGCGGTGTCGTGTCCCTGGCCGACTATGTTTCCCGGCAGGCCGGCATAACGCGCGGGGCTAAGACCTGGGAGGAAAGAATAGAGGCGCTTGTAGAGCGCCTCAGCGCTAGGCTTAGTGCTGCTGAAGCGGGCTGGGATGAGGAGTACGCCGAAGACCAGGCAGACGACGCTTTCAGAAGTTACGTTTCCCTTGACGAAGAG
>JANZZA010000024.1 GCA_026419655.1 Armatimonadota bacterium
AGATGTGTATAAGAGACAGCTATAGCACCGCGGTAGAGTCCTGGGCGGGCGCTCCTCGGCACAAATATGTCCAGCCACAGCGGCTGGCAAACGTGGCGAACGGCAAAGGGCTGCTCCGCTGGCAGCAGCGGGGCAGGCCACCAGCTTATCCCTGGCGGCACGCCGGCACTCGGCCCCGGTATGTGAACGTAGCACACCCGGTGAAGCTCCAGACAATCGCCGCCAATCAACTGCCCCCGGTCGCTGCGAAACGGCTCCACCGTCACGCTGACGTCCGACAAGTCTTTCGCAAGGGGCACCAAAGCTATCTGGGCGCTTTCTCCCTCCCCTGCGGCGGCCAGAACATCTATGCTGCCGGAAAAGGCTCCCTCGGGCGGCGAATCCCGCAAGATTTTCACCAGTGGGTGCGAACGTACCACCGCGAAAGGTGGCAAAGCGCCCTTCCGGCTCCCTGCCAGGCGGGCAACGATTTCAGCCCTGCTAGCGACGACCGTAGCTTCCTCGCGGGCGCGCGATAAGTCCTGGGCCAGGGCGTCCCAGCGGGCTTGTGTCTCTTCACTGGCCTCTTGAAGGGACAGCAGTTCCGCCTCAGCCAGCGCGCGGGCGACGACACCCCTAAGCTCCTCGGCCCGGCGGCGCAAATAATCGCCAGCAGGTAGCGCGCTGAGGCTTTTGTGGGCCTTCCCCAGCCGCTGCACCACGGCCCGACCCAGAGTCGGCAGGTCAGGCGTAACGCACTCGAAGGAACTCCACCAGCATGGCTGCTCGCCGCGCACCAGACTCACCCGCACATGCGTACTGCCGGGACCTGCGCGGTATTTCAAGGCCGCCGTCGCAGTCCCATCAGCCGCTCGTGAAAGCACGGTCTCTTGCTCCTGCCATTCCCCGCCCTGGTGGAGCACCCCGCAGCGCACCCCAGAAATGTCTTCGGCGCCGCGAACCGTGACGGTCAGGAGATTGACGCCTATGCTCTTGCGCCCTGCGTCAAGCGACACGTCGAGGCCTGCATCCATCAGCGTGGGCCAGTGCGCCGGCCACAAACGCGACAGATACTCGGCCGACGGGAATCCGCACTCGGTGTGAAAATTAGTCGCCACCAGCCCACCCTTGCCAACCTGCGCCTTGAGACACAAAGCCGACCCGTCCGGGCAGGTAGCGAGAACCTTCCAGCCCCGACCGTAGGCCCTCACATGCCCCCAGGGCAGGCCCACGCCAGAAATGGGTGCAAAGGGGTCGTCGGGGGCGGCCACGGACACGCGCCTTGATG
>JANZZA010000243.1 GCA_026419655.1 Armatimonadota bacterium
GCCAGGCGCTCCAGCTCCTTTTCGCGCTCCCGAAGACGCACCAGCAGCTCGGAAGCCTGAGCGGCGCGGGCAGCCAGGGCCGCGATGACTTCCAGCGGGTCGGGGCCGGGCGATGGTGTGACCCCGATGCGGGCCTCGAAGCGGCATACCCGGTCTCCGAGACCCCAGCATTTTACCTCGGCCGCAGTTACAGGCTTGCAGCGAATCTGCTCCAAAGCACCTGCCAGCAACCCGGCTTCAAAACTACATACCGCCTCGCCCAGATTTGCCAGGCCGGAGCACACCGCACATTCGTCCTCTTCGAAAATGAGTGCGTCTTCATCCTTCGACACTACGCGAGGCACGCCGACCATCATTCGCTGCAGGCAGGCAAGCACGTCGTCGAGGTCGCGAAATTCGAGGCGTGAAGCCGCCCGGCGGCCCGCCTGTTGAAGTAGCCGAGAGTTCAAACGAGGGCCGAAAATCTCCCGGCACCCAAGCAACCGCACCGCCCGCAAGTAATAGAGGCTAACCGCATCGCCCATCGTCGGCCTGTGGCACTCGACAAGCTCGGCCCACCTTACAGGCTCAGTTGCCGCAGCTTCTCGTGCATATTCGGTTATCAGAGTTTCCAGTGCAGCCTGTTTCAGCCGCAAGGCTTCGGCTTCTAGCTGGCTGGACATGAGGTCCTTCACCACCCCATGGGCGCGACATTAGGTAACGCAAATATTTTCCCGCAAGACCCGTGCCATGCATGCAAGCGTGCGGCCAGACCATGACAGTACTGGACTATTCGGTTTTCCCAGCACACTGTTTCCGCGCCAGCGGTGAAGCGGCAAAAGCTCCTACACGTGCCTGTTATTGGGGCAGCCGTTTAAGGTGACTCCCCAAGCTCCCCTTCCAAACTTTCTGCTCCTGCTGCAACCAGCTATGATGTGCCGCACCGTTTGGCCATCCTCTTATAGGCTCCTGGCCATTTCGGCCGGTGCTGCGGTCACATCTGGGCACCAGGCCGCTACCTGTCAGTGGCCCAATCACAATCCTGAGGTGACTGTTGCAAAACCTTGTTTTCGCGGGCGAGCCGCTTCTGCGGAGTATAAGTTGCCGGCGCAAGTGTGTGCCTTTGACGGGCTGGAAGCCGCGTCCAGGCGAGTTTTGCAACAGTCTGCTGAGAAGATCGAATATTGCCCGACACCATGCTCGTCCCGCAGCAGCTTTTGCAATACGCCGGCGGCTCGTGGACCTTCGTAGTGCACTCGTCCAGACCGCGAATGGGCGGGTGCGCGACGGTCCAGGCATACCAGAATGACAGCCAGGTGGCTAGCTGCGCCACTAAACCTGCGGAGGCGTCACGTCGCCCAGCACACCCAGGGTCTCCCAGCGCGACCGCAGCGCCATGCCGTCGAGCTGGCGTGGTGGCAACTCCTGCTGAGCGGCCCAGGCTGCAGCTACCCCTGCCGCCTGGCCCAAAGCGCGGCAGGTCGGGATGATTCTCAGCGCCGACTGACCCTCGAAGGACGACGAAACACACCGTCCCGCTACCAGCAAACCGTCCAAGCTAACCGGAAGCATACATCGGTAGGGTACTTCATACCACTCGCCGGTAGGGGGATGGATGATAATCGTGCCAGCGCGGTCGGGCTGATGAATGTCTATGGGATAACAGGAGCGGGCCGCGGCGTCCGGGAACTTGGCAGCCTTGCGGACATCCTCGCCGGTAAAGGTGTACTCGCCGACGATGCGACGGCTTTCCCGCACCCCAACCATGGGTGCAGTCCAGGCCAGCCAGGCATTCTCGAAACCGGCAATGTAGCGCCGGCAGAACTCTACCAGCCGCTGGATTAGCCGCCGGCCCTCAATCTGGGCGCGGGTGAGGTCTTCAGCGCGTGCGCCGTTTATCCGCAGCAGCCGTGGACAGTTGAATATCGCTTCGCCCGGCCGGCCCGGCAGCGTAAAGAACTGAAAATAGCCGGCCTCATCGTCCACGAACACCCCGTCGGCCACTGCACGCTCCAAGAGCTCTTCCATCCATGGATAGACTTCGCGGTCACGGGTAAAGCCGAGGTGAAGACGAGGCGGCTGGCCGCCGACGCCGTGCT
Organism: Armatimonadota bacterium; assembly: GCA_026419655.1. Classification (GTDB taxonomy): domain Bacteria; phylum Armatimonadota; class Zipacnadia; order Zipacnadales; family FEN-943; genus JANZZA01. The sequence continues at coordinate 2,079 of JANZZA010000243.1, forward strand.
CGTTAAGCCAGGCTGTCAGAGCGTCCCAGTCCACGCCGGCCATGATAAAGCGGAGGGACGCGGACTGATTTAGGCCATCCTCTGGCCGCCCCGACTCGAAAGGCACGTCAGCATATGCTGCTACGTCGGCATCCCCGGTGGCGTCTATGAAACAGGCGGCCTCGAGAATATGCCGGCCTGACTTGTTGTGCACTTCGACGGCTACCAGGCGGCCCTCCTCGACCTGGGCAGCCGTGGCGACCGTGTGGTACAGCAGGTCCACCCCTGCTTCCACGGCTAACTGCTCAAGTACGTATTTCAGGCGCTCCGGGTTGAAGAAAATGCCGTCGCCATCGTCCGAGGCGCGACGGGTGGCCTCCACGATCTCCTCGTGGATGCCTCGCACCAGCCAGCGGTCGCCGATGCGGAACGGCATGAGTGGCGTGACGAGGCCGAGAGT
>JANZZA010000309.1 GCA_026419655.1 Armatimonadota bacterium
GCAGGGGACTGTCCTCGGTGAATTCAACCTCATAGTCAAGGATGACCCGGCCCTTTTCCGTGCCCACGCTCTGGACGAAGCGCATCTCGCCTGCCGAGCCAGCCGGCAGCGGGATAACTCCCCGGAATATATCTTGTTCGCGCTCGACCGTCGCCTGAGGGCTATCCTGAGAAGCTCCGGCCCAGTCAGGCCCGTGCGCTGTGAGGATTATCCGCGCTAGGAGGCCGACCGTGTCATGGACCTCAACGACGCCCTTAGGCGAAGTGGAGACTCTCAGGTCAGCAGCCGGCAAGGCCAGGAGGAAGGCCGTCAACACTAGCGCAGGCATTTATTGCCCCCCTCGCGCGGGATAGTCCGCCAGGCATTGAAGCACCATGCACGATTTTAGCAGCAACCGAGGCCGCGCCGCCAGCACGCCTCGGCGCCAGGGTCCGTTCACTTTGCACGGCATTACTATTCCCGCGGCTAAGCTCGCAAAGTTAAGGGTCGCGGCGTCTCGGTCATAACGGCGGTTCCTTCAGCGCGGCGCCCGAAGCTAAGGTCCCGGCGCTCTTGCTTGCGCGGGTACGAGTACCGCGGCATTTGGCGGCGTGTGGCGCGAGACCACGCAGCGCGCCTGTACACGACGAAAAAGCGCTGGAGGAAGGCCGGGACGCAAGTGCTTTCGAGGGTGATTGCTGCAAGACCGTGCGGGAGTATCCAGGTTACTCAGGATTTTGTTTCACGCATTAAAGAGTAAGGCATGGAGAATCACCCTGGCGGTCCAGCCCAAGACCCGGTGTCGGCTTATACAGGGCCACAAAAGTGTATAAGGTTGTGTGTTCCACCTTTTGTCTCGGAGCGCGTCTCCGGGGAGCTGCAGAAACTCTTGCAACAGTCTATTTAGAAAACCGAATACCCCCAGACCGTGCTACACTAGACGTGTCGCCCCGCTCCAGTATAACTCAGGGGCACAGCCCTGCGCGCCTGGCGCAACCGCGCGTCTGCCACGAAGCCGATTCGGTCACAATCACGAAAGGGTTATTCTATAAAAACCATGCACGGATTACTGCGCTTGAGCTAGGGCAGGCGCCGAAGGATAATGACTCAGCGGCAGCGCGTGAAACGGTAAATGCCTCGACGCAAAATCCTTCTCATTCTGCCCTGGGCATGGACCAGCCGCTGGGCCGGTTTGGCCACACTGGCTGCGCTGGGGTTATGCCTCTGGCTTGCCAGGACCACAGCGGCCCTCCCACCAGAGCATGACGTGCGCAACACGGTGAGGACAATTCTGGCAAGGCGTGAGTTTGTGCCGCCGCAGCCAAGCTTGCTAGATAGCCTGCGCGAGGCTACCGCGCGTGCAGTCGGTGAGCTGCTTGAATGGCTATTTCGTCCCCTAGAGTGGTTGGTCCGCAAGCTTACGGAGATAGCTGGCAACAGGTCGCCAGTGGCCGTATGGATGGTGGCTGGTCTGTTGATGGGACTGTTGCTACTGGTGATTTTTCACATTTACTACATGGCTTCGGGAGCCTTCAGGACCGAGAGGGCGCGCCGAGCACGCGGCCCAGGCACGGCCTTCCGCCCACATGCACACGACCTTCTTGAGCACGCCCGTGCCGCGGCCACCGCCGGCCAGTTCCGGGACGCCGTGCGGCTCATGTATCAGGCAACACTCCGCCTCTTGGACCAGGCTGGCATCATCCGCTACGACCCCTTTCATACCAACTGGGACTATGCTCACCAGGTGGGCGCCCGTGAGCACCTGGGCCCTATCTTTGCGCAACTTACGTCTATCGCAGACCGTGCTATGTACAGCGACGCACCGGTGACCCAAGAGCATTACGTACGCGCCGATGAGTTTTTTGCGCGGACGCGGGAGCTGCTGAAATGAGGCGCTGGCGTTACTGGCTGCTGGGATTGGCTGTGCTGGTCGCGGTAGTCGCTGCCAGGACACACCTGCGGCGCCAGCATCCAGCCCTCGACCCGGTGGCCGACTACTCCAGCCTTCGCAGCAACCAGTGGGGCACAAAAGCCCTGCGGGAGCTTTGCGCTGCCTACGGAATGCAAATACTAACCTGGCGCCGCAGTTTCGAGTACCTTAGCCGGGATGTGCACACACTGTGCATCCTCAATCCCCTCGACGCTTTCTCGGGTGCCGAGCTAGCGGCCCTGGAGAAATGGATTCGCTCCGGAGGCCATCTTGTTATCGCCGTAAGAGACGTGCCCAGGGAGCAGTCCACCAGCAACGGCCCGCAGCTTACAGCCACCCACCTGCTGCTGGCGTGGCTTGGCCTGGTGCTGAAACAGCCCGACATGCCTCCGCGAAGGACCGTGCTTGTCGCGGGGGCCTGCTGGACGGCCTATTCGGTACGCCGCCTTGCAGCACCCGAGGCCAATGAACTCGTTTGGCTTGGAGACAGCCAGAAAATCAAAGCTTACTTGCTGGAGCGTGGCGTCAGCGACGAGGCTTTAAAAACCCTGCCGCGCCAGGCAGGGGCCCAGGTAATGGGACGTCTGACAGTCGCCAATCCGCCTGCTGCCGATACCTTGCCCCAGGGCGCGTTAGGTCTGGCAATGTCCCTCGGCCAGGGCCGAATAGATGTCCTGGGCGATGCCAACATCCTATCTAACAAGTACCTGGGCGAGGCCGACAACGCCCTGCTCGCGGCAGCTATACTGTTGCCCGACGCGCCAGCGCGTCTGGCCTTC
>JANZZA010000354.1 GCA_026419655.1 Armatimonadota bacterium
AGCCGCAGTTCCAGCCAATGCTGGCGCGGATAATTTGCGGGTGCGGCCCAACGCGGCCGTCGTCCACTCTGTTGCACATATTTACTCCCACCCGGCTCGGGCACTCCCAGATCTGCCAGTTCTTGATGTATGGCTGGAGCAGCGTGTGGAAGCTCTCGAATTCGTAACCACTCCGGCTCCAGCCCCAGGCGCTGTAGCCTGGCCAACTGTACCAGCACGGATTGCACAGCCCATCGTGTTCCGCCCTGTACATGGCAAAGGCAAGCGTAATCTGCTTCATATTACTCTGACAGCTAGCCTGCCGTGCCTTCTCGCGTACCCTGGCAAACACGGGAAACAAGATAGCCGCCAGGATCGCGACTATGTGGCTACTGAAAAAAACTGGCGCAGTCAAAATTCTCTCCCATGATCTGCACCAGTCTGCCCGGCGAAGATTGCACTGGTCAGAGCCGGCGAAGGTGGTGGATGTACGTTTTAGGCACTCAAATTATGGCAATCACAACCGACGGCTCAATGAGTGCGAGGCTTCTGCGCATGGCGCTCAAACCACGTCATCGGTTGCTGGGCCTGCTCAAAACAGGCCTTGTGGCCAACAGGCCTGACAGCAGACTCGCCCACACAGCCCAGGCCTGCAATACTTAACAACCATATTTAAGCGGCAGTTATGCCCCGAAGTTTAGGTTGCCTTGAAGTAGCCTTTGCAGAGGCGCATAGGCAAGTCTGTGACAAGAGCAAGGGCCGTGCTCCCGCAGCGCTCGCTGGTGGTCTTTCGTACCATAGCCTTTATGGCGCTCGAAGCCGTACTGCGGGAACTGAGCGGCAAGCTGCTCCATCAGCGAGTCGCGGATGACCTTAGCGCCCACGGACGCGGCAGCGATGGAATAGCAGCGCTGGTCCCCGTCAACGATTGCTCGGCAAGGCAGGGAAAATTTGGGAACATGACACCCATCCACGAGAAGATGCTCTGCCGGTGGGTGCAGGCTGTGGACGGCCTGAACCATGGCCTCGAAGGTCGCCCGCAGCACATTGACCTCCGCTATCCGCTCGGGGCCGACTATTCCGACGCCCCAAGCCAGCGCCACACCGCGGATTTCTTCCCAAAGCTGCCGCCGCTCATCAGGGCGGAGGAGCTTGCAGTCGTTGACCCAGGGGATACGCGGGCGCTTTGGCATGATGACGGCCACGGCGACGACAGGCCCGGCCCAGGCACCCCGACCTGCCTCGTCAACACCGCCGATAAGCCGCACTCCCGCCGCCCAGAGCTGCCGCTCAAAGGTCGCCGGAGCCCCTCGCCGTCGCTTCCGCTGTCGCATGGCACCCACCCGGCACGGCCACTACAGCCTGACGAAAGTCAGAGAAACTGATACTTCAAAGGCCTTTTTCTGGCGGAAAATCCCTTGGTGACTGCCCCAAAAGCCACCTCAGTGGCCACAAGAAGTGTACGCAAGTAAAAGGTCGGGCCCCGCTCGGCTCTGCATGCCTTCTGCCCCCCGGATAGGCCTGCATGAGCTTTCGCTACAAGGGCCGCCACAAGCAGCCGCATCCCCACTCCCTCACCAAACCTCTCCACCCTGTTTCTGCCTCTCGTCACTCGCAAGCTCGGAGCGGCCGGACCAAACGTTACGGGTAACAACCGAAACCTATCCTATGCCTTCACCAGGTTTATGCCAAGGAGCCACCCGCTACTCTTCCCTATCTGGCCGCACACAATGCCTCAGCCAGTGCCCGTCGCTGGGCCATGATGACCTGCGGGTCTTGCGTATAGACTTTCCACTCTGTGGTTACCGCGTCGGCACGGCAAAGGGCTTCAAGTTTGTCAGCCTGGGTAGCCTTTCCGGCCGCCCGCAGCCGGGTCGCCGTCCGCCGCGCAAGGTCCAGGTAATCATAGTCCTCTATACCGTCCCGCGTCAGCTCCCACCGCAGGCTATCCACTGGTCCGTCCTTTCCGGGATAAAGCAGAGACCCATCGGCGTTGCCACCGGGGTACGTCATGGGTTCCTTCCAGGGGTCCTTCTCCCAGTAAGTTATGGCCCAGTAGAGAAATCCTGTAATCCCGTAGCGATGAAGCTGCCAGAAAAGTACCCGCGGGTCGGTGCCTGGATAGTCAATCCCCCAGATGTTGAGATACGGCCGCTGGGCCGAAATGCACACGTAAGCCCATATTTCCTCTCCCAATTTCTGTCGCGCGGCCAGATACTCGGCGTCGAAACAGTCCGAGTGGGGCACGTGAATGTCAACGCAGCCCGCCAGCTCGGCGTACTTGGGCCTGCCCGGCTCATGGGGCCGGGTAGCGCCGTAGCCATAAGTCAAGAGGCGCTTCAAGTGCGGCGCCGCCGAGTGCACAAATTCGAAAACCTGCCGCACTTGCGGAAAATAATCAGCCCCAGGCTCGTCAATGACATACAGGTAGGCAAGGTCCAGCCAGCCCTTTTCGGCCAGATGGGCCTCGGTCTGGCGCAGAATTTCGGCGCTGATCCGCCGCTGTTGCTCATCGCCCAGGCCTCCTACGCTCCCCCAGCCGCCCGGCACCCGTGCCCAGTAAACGTTGAAGGCATTCTGGCCCAGGCTGATATAGCGCTCCATTAGGCGGTCAAAATTAGTCCAGTCAATCCGCACCGTCTCGCCGTCCAGTTGGACATCAGGGGCCGCCGTATTCATATCGCTGGCGCGGTGGGCGAGCATGTTTAGCCGGTACTTATCCAGCAGTCCCTCAGCGGTGGCGCCCGGTATATGCTCAAAGCCCGGATTCGGCGCAAGCTCCTTACCTTCAGCGTCCGTTATGCTCACGTCGTCAAAGTACACTTTCCCCAGGGACAAGAGCCGGAGGTAGAAGTAAACCTTAGTCTCTTCTGCGACGGTAAAATCTATACTCGCCTGGCGCCATTGCGTAGAGGCCTCCAGGCCGCGCCAGCCGCCTACACTCACTCCCATATCGGCCAGGCTCGTCGCGTCTTCGGTCCGATAGGCCGCCCGAAACCGATACTGGCCCGGTTTCAGCGTCAGGTCAGTCATCAGAGCTGCCCGCGGACTCTCGTGGTCTCCCCGGCGCCAGGCACTACAGCTTATCCATGCACAATACTTACCTGAAAACACCTTTTCTTCTGCGACGCCGTTTTCATATTCCGCGTAGCCGAAATAGTTAGGTATGCCGCGCGCATCTGCACCGACCCACTTGCCAAGATTCCAACCTGGCGGCGTGTGGCCATCCCAAACGTCGTGGTAGCGCATCAAATAGCCTGGCATTAATTGGAAGCACGTCCGCAAAAAGCTCGCCCGCGGCAGTGTAAAATCCCACACCCGCACCCGCAGGCGTACCGGCCAGGGTTTGAGGCCCTCCGCGCTGACCACCACAGTACCCTCGTAGGC
>JANZZA010000405.1 GCA_026419655.1 Armatimonadota bacterium
GCTCAGGAGCGGGCTGTCTTCCACGTGGCACTCGTGAAGGTCGTTCATGCGGATAGAAATCCAGCGGCCGATGCCATGGCGCCTGCAGCGAGCAAAGGCCCGCTCGTGAAAGTTAATGCCGAGCGAGGAGAGACGCATGGCCGAATCAAGCCAGCGGCGCACCTCCGCCGGATTTTCACTGTATCGGAGTACGGGCTGGTCGTTGCCTGCTGCGGGGTCATAGCCGTGCCAGAAAGGCTCCCATACCCTGGAAGCATAGTTGGTCCTCATGGCGTTGACGTTGGAAAACAGCACACCAATGCCAGCCTCGGCCATACCGTCAACCCAGGCATCTACGGCTTCGCCGCTAATCTCGTCGGCGGGGTGGGTGACGAAAAAGTCAGTGCAGTCCTGGTTGAAAAGAGGCCCTCTCATGGACGAGACACTCCTCTTTTGCCGTGTCGCATTTGGGGCTGGGTCAGACACGGGGTCTGCCTTCCTTCTCGCCGGCGCCCCGGCCGCCGCCGCGCCGAGAACCGCTACCCGCATGAACTCGCGTCTGCTTACTTCCATGTGTAGCCTCCCGGCCCTCCTTACTCAAGCTATTCGTGCTTCCGGTGGTTATTTTAGCAGCGCCGCGGCAATAGTGCGCAAGCACGAGGAAAAGGCGGAGTTCATAATGGCCTGGTCTGGGCCAACGCCCCCAGCATCGGCTGGTGCCCACATGCGGCGAAGGTGGTTTAGACAAACTTGCGCGCCATCCTGGGAAGTATTCGGCTTTCTAAGGAGGCTCTTGCAAAGGTCGTTTTCCCGGCCGCCAGAGGAAATCGCGGGTAAGGGGTCAGTCATACAACGTTGTGCAATTTCCTCGGTCCAGGTCACCGACACCAGGTCTCGCAACAGTCTACGACATGATTCTTCCCGCCTGACTCTTTCCCGCCCGAAACAAAATCCTGAGAAAACCGAATACCCCCGCCATCCTGGCGTCCTTTCACTGGTTTGCCTGCGGTGGTGGAAAATGGATTGTCTCCACCCACACCCAGTCCCAGGCGGTCGAGTCCACAACCAGGTCGCTTGTGAGGTCGTAGGTCCAGGTATCGCGGCGGCCGGAAAGCGGGTCAATGGGCAGCTTTTCCAGGTAGGGTTTGCGGCCGCCGGGGAGATAGAGGGGGACAGGATTGCCGCTGCTGTCGAGACCCTTTTCGATGGGGCCGGTGGAAGTCAGGTCCTTGAGGCTTAGCGGGAAGGCGGCGTTATCATGAGCGAAGGCCCCGATAGCCCCGGTAATCTGGTACACGGTGCCCGGAAACGAGTTCGCCACGTCAGTGGGACTGGGAAGTTTTTGCGTCCGCGATGCCTCAGCGCCGGCCAGGAGCGTGCCGGCCACAAGTCCGAGGTATGCGGCCAGGGGCCAGGATCGAAGGGGCTGGCCGGGTCGCCTGAAGGCGCTGGCCAGGATGCCCGCCAGTAAGGAGTAAGCGCCCATCAGGGCCGCCGAGGGAAGGACCCAGGAGACGTGGCGCATCGGACCGGAAAAATCGGAGAAATTCGGCGCGGCCAGAACAACCGCGCCCCAGGCAGCGCCAAAAACAACAAGGCCTAAGGACGCTCCAAGGACCGGTCCAGTGCGGCGGCCAGTAGCGTAGCCGAGCAAGCCGGGCGCGACGACCATTCCCACCAGCCAGAAAGGCCACAAAATGGCAGCAGCTATCTGCATGTCGAATCCGATATCTGGGTTCACCATCGGGGCGGCCGCGGCACCCGGAACTGTGAAAGCAAGAAGCCCCAAAAGTGCCATAAGCCATGGACGCCGCTCGGGCCAGGAGACTCCCTGGGCTGTTTCGCCGACCTCACGCAGGCGGAACCAGCGCTGTAGAGGTCGTATCAGGGCGCCAGCGACCAGCCAGGCCAACAGGAAGGGAAGCACGGCAAGCAGCCACGGATTGCGGAAGGGGGTGACTGCCGGCGGCGCCTCAGTTCGTTCCCTCATCGCGAAGAGGGCCGGGCTGGTCTCGCGCTTGGACGCGCTGGCTGCCGTGCTCGGTGGTGGCTGAAGCTCGAATACCAGGTCGTCGAGGACTTCGCGGCGCAGCAGGCCCCAGAAGCGCGTCACGTACAGGTCCGAAGCAGAGATTTTCTGGTCTCTCGCCAGCAAGTAGTGCCCTGCAGGCAGAAGGAAGTCTCCACCTACGACGCCGCCCACGAAACGTCTTTCTGAGACGCCGTGCTCTCGGGTCATTGCCCGGAGCGGTGCCCGTGCTATGCATATCAGGGCGGAGTAGTTGCTCGCCTCAGCAAACTCGCGCCGTGCAGCATCGAGGAAAACCTTCGTCGGTTGGGACCGGGCTTGCCTCCTCCTGACGGGTGGCTGCTGCCAGGTCTCGCCTGCCCTCGCGCGCTCGATTATCACGGGCATGTCCTCTTGAAACAGCGCGCCGCCCGGCGGTACTGACAGTCGCACTGGGGCTGGGGCCAGGATGACAAGGTCAACGGACATAACCGGCGGGGCCCCAGGCTGAGAGATTTTTAGCGGGTAAAGAGGCCGGGGCGTCGCGAAACTGATGGCCAGCGGGTCGAGATGCCTTACAGGTAGCGGGCCGGGCTCAGCGGGTGCATAGTCAGGCCCCGCCATGGCTACCACGAAAGACCATCCTCGCGCACCGTACTCTGCTACGTTTTCCGACAGCCCTTCGGGCACCAAAAACCTGTCATCCTTGAGCTGTTGGACCAGCCTTGTGGCTTCCTTCGGCTGGAAAACCCTGATGGTGTACGGTCCCAGATTTGCCTCTTCGCGCACCGTAAGCCGTACTTCTCTTACGAAGACATCCGGGTCGTTCGCGAAGCATCGCGGCCCTCTGGCCCCGGGAGCCTTGGCAAGGATCACTATACCGGCAGCGTAAATCGGTGGCATGACGCCTGCGATGGCCGGGCTGACGAGAAGGGTGGTTGGTGGCGGCGTAATTTCACGGTGGCGTACCGGAGCCGTATCCAGGAAAACTGCCTCGACGGAGTCATCCAGACATTCTCTATCCGTGAAGTCCTCGCTGGCTGGCAGGATGTCCTTACGACCGGGCAGGGAAGGGACCGGTATAATCCAGGCCACCCGTGTAAGCGGCCCTGCGTAAGTGGGCCGCAGAATGAGCGTCTCACGGCCGTCGCGAAACAGGATTATTGCTTCGTGGCTCGTTTGTAAAGCTTCCCTGCTGGCAACGCTGGCCTGAAAGAAGGCATCGAAGTCTGAGGGAATACGTACAACGACGGCGCCGCTTGCCCACCCGGTGCCTGCGACAAGGATGCTCACACACATCCCCAAGCTGCGCATGACCCTCACACCACGCGGTCAGCTTTCCGTCCCGGCTGCGGCTAACAACAGGGCTGCGGCGCCGAAGTGGAAGAACAGACCGGCTACGACACAATTATAGCAGAGGGCGGGCCAAGGCGGGCATTTTGGTCCGACAGGATTCTGCGGCATCACCGGTGCGAGACCCGGTCACCATCAGGGCCAGGCTAGTACGCTTGTGCACAGGTCGCTGTTGCAAAACCCTCTTTTCGCGGACGAGTCGTTCCCACCGAGTATAAGTTGCCAGCATAGCTCTGTGCCGTTGGCGGATTCGCAGCTACATCCAAGTCAGCTTTGCAACAGTCTCACAGGCGACTATTCTCGCACGCGTGACGTTGCTGCCTGTGGGCATGTGAGGTACGCCGTCGTTCCTGAACGTCCCTATTTGTCCTCGGGACGCCCGACACGGCACTCGTTAGCTTTAGCCCCTGCTTGCTCGGTAGGTTGTGGCAACTCCCCAAAAGGAGCTACACAAAGGCAGGTCGCGCCCACTCTTAAGATGGACCGACGTGCAAGCTATCGGCACTACAAAAAGTTCTGGTAGGGCGTCTCGCAGGGGAGCCTTTCGAGAGGTTTGTGCCGGAAAGAGGCAGTTCAAGGAAATTTGCCAAGCAGCTACCGGCCCGCCGAGAGCAAAATCTTCAGTAAACTGAATGGCCTCGGGCCTGGAGGGCGCTTTCCAACCTGGCGGGTGTATGATAATAGCAGTGCATGCTTGCAAGACACCGTTGACATGACCGCCTGGCGCTTGAGTCAGCCGGCGGACGGTGGCGGCTCGACACAGTGGGCCTCGACCGGGAGGTGGTAGCTATGACGAGCCGTGATGGGAAGCGCGCGCTTGGTCTGACCGTCGTGGGGTTGTGGGTTGCCAGCCTTGGCTTTGTTCCCTGCGCATACTCTGCTTCGCCGGCGCAGGTCCTCGGTACTCACCAGGATTGTGTCCACGTCGCGTGGCGACCGGTCAGTGCGTGCCTGGAAGACTGGGACCCTCAGATGATGCGCTATCCGGCGCCTACCAGTTATTTGCCAGGCATCGCCGGCTATCCCCGCATCATGGAAGGGCCAAACGATGGCGAGACACCGAAGTACATTGAATGTTACACGTACAAGAGTTTCTCCGGGCGGCCCGTATCTGCGGCGCTGGCCTTTGCTACCTGGGGCTACCGCGTGAGCTGGTTCGAGCAGGCGGCTAACGGATTCGTCTATCGGGGTAGCTACCTGGTGCCGGCTTTGTGGATACGCGACACCGACCGTCAGACCGGCACCCTGGTGTACCGCGAAGTACGTGCCGGACGCTACAGCCTCCTAGTCCCGCCTAAGGGAAGCCTCAGAGCGGCTACCTCTTACAGGATAACGATAGAGCCGCTCAAAATCATTGTACATGAGTGGCTGGACTTCGAAGACGCTTCAACCTGTATGCCCTCCTTCAGCCCTCTTATTCCGTCGGATATTACCTTCCAGCCTCTCGTCATACTCTGGCCGAAGGGACCGAAATGGTATTACGGGCTGACGAGTCTTATCGGGACCGAGCAAGCCTTTGCAGAGCCTCAAGTGAGCTGGGCCAGCGACATGCCGGTGCGGTCCTATGACCAGCCGCCTGCGGACCGGACGCGATACCACTACGAGGGCGACGACATGTGGAGCCCTCAGACTTTCGATGAGATCGCTTCGCGTAACGACCTCTTCCTGCGTAAGACTTACTGGTGGTTTGGCCAGCCGGCATCAAGGGGCGATGGAAGAGGGGGGGTGTACTGGTATCCGGTCTGCGGAGTGCGCGGATACATGAAGCAGCGCGGAGGAGAGTGGGAGAGCTTTGGCGCCCAGGGGCCGCGCGTGATGTGCGAGCTGGCAGTCACTACCCTAGCCGTCCCCTTAGAGGTCAGCAGCACCTACCCCCAAAACGGCCAGCGTGCTGTGCCCCTCGACTCAACGGTAGAGGTCAAGTTCAACAAACGGCTGACCTACCACAATCCCTCTGCGATACGGTGGACTGACGCGGCAGGGAACAGGGTAGAGTTCACAGCCCAGCTAAGTGGCGATGGGCGCGTGCTCTCGCTTAAGCCGTGCAGCCGCCTGAGCCAGAACACGGACTACCGCGTCGTTGTGCCGAGAGATGCAGTGCGAGCTAACCAAGAAATCCTCGCCGCAGACTTCAGCTTTGCCTTCTCCACCAGGCCAGCTTCGGGCGGCGGGGGTGGAGGAGGGCCTGGTGGGCCGCACCATCAATAAGCTATTTCTTGGAGCTTGTGGCGGTCACTTTGAGCCTGGCCATGGTGCCGAAGAGGAGCCACAGCGCCTTACGGGGCAGCCATAGGGGCGTTGGTGCTATAGTCAGCCAGGAGGAATCTGAGACATTGCACGCGACGGCTCGCGAGGGAAGTGTTGCGACGTAAAGACATAAAAATGTCTAGATGTCTGTTTTATCGAGCTCCAGTCCATCCTCTCTATACTAAATGGTGCTCCAGCCAGCGACTCCAGGCACTGCCCATGTACGGCCCTCAGTGCTGGCGTATCTGAGAAAGCGGACGGCTTGGTGAAGGCCTTGGTTGGAGCATAGAAGATGCATCGGTGCATGGCTCTTGCATTTGTCCCGCCACAGGAGCACAATGGCGCGGCTTTGTGCCTGTGGCAACGATATCCGGGGGGACGCAGTGGTGGAAGTTCGCGCCGGCCTTGCCCCGAAAGCGCCCAAACCCCTTGGGGAGTGAAAAGCTATGCTACTGCGAGCAGCGCAAGAAGGTCTCTGTGTTGCGGCATGGACCGCGGCCCTCACGCTAGCAGGCCTCATGCTCTCGGCAGCCAGTTGCAGCGCCAGCGTAAAGCTTCCGGCCCTTGTTGGCGACAACATGGTCCTCCAGCGGGACGCAAAGCTGCGCATCTGGGGCACTGCCGACCCAGGCGAGGAAATCGCCGTGGCTTTCTGTGGACAGGAGAAAGCGACTGCCGCCGACAAGCGCGGCCGGTGGCATGTGACCCTTGGCCCCTTCCCAGCCGGTGGTCCCTTTGAGATGACCATTACCGGCCGCAACACCATCACTCTGCGCAATATTCTCGTCGGCGAGGTCTGGGTCTGCTCTGGCCAGTCAAATATGGAGTGGCCTGTAGCGGCTTCCCTCAACGCCGAGCAGGAGATCGCGGCGGCCAACTGGCCCCAAATCCGCCTTTTCACCGTCCACAAGGCCATCTCCACTTTTGCCCTCGATGACTGCATGGGCGCCTGGGTGCCGTGCAGCCCCGCCACGATAGGCGGCTTCTCGGCCGTCGGCTATTTCTTCGGCCGCGAGCTACACAAGGCCCTGGGCGTGCCTGTAGGCCTGATAAATAGCTCCTGGGGCGGGACTGTCGCAGAGGCCTGGACGCCAGAGTTTGCTCTCCGCGCCGACCCGGAATTCCAGGGCATCCTTGAGTGGCGCGCGAAAGCCATTGCTGAGGGCAAGGTAGACCAGAATACTCCCACCGTCCTCTACAACGCCATGATTGAGCCGCTCACTGATTTTGCCGTCCGCGGCGCCATCTGGTATCAGGGCGAATCCAACGCCGGCAACCCCAAGGGCTATCGCAGGCTCCTGCCAGCCATGATCGCCGCCTGGCGACAGGCCTGGCGCGACGACAGGCTCGCTTTTCTCATCGTCCAGCTTGCTAACTTCATGGCCGTCCAGAGCACGCCTGTGGAAGAGGGCTGGGCTGCCATCCGCGAAGTCCAGTGGGAAATTGCCGAGACCGTGCCATACTGCGGCATGGCTTCGGCCATTGACATCGGCCAGGCCGACGATATCCATCCGCGCAATAAGCAGGACGTTGGCCGCCGCCTTGCGCTCTGCGCCCTGGCGCGCGTCTACGGGCGCAATGTCGAATACTCCGGCCCCACCTTCAAGTCCATGACCGTGCGCAACGGCAAGGCCGTCCTCAGCTTCACTCACACTACCGGCGGGCTTGTTGTCAGAGGCGAGGAGCTAAAGGGTTTTGCCATCCGCGGCGAGGGCAGCGATTGGGTCTGGGCCAAGGCAAGAGTCGAGGGCGATAAGGTCGTCCTTTGGGCCGACGGCGTCGCCAAACCCTCCGCTGTGCGCTACGGCTGGGCCAACAATCCCATCGGCAACCTCTATAACGGCGCAGGCCTGCCCGCTAACCCCTTCCGCACGGATGCCCAATAGCGCCAAGGGATTGATGCAGGGAGCGATTTGTAAAGGCGCGAGGAGAAGGGGGGGACTCCTGTCCCCCCTGTGCCCCTCGCTGGCGGGGACTCGCAGGACGACGTACTGGTGGTCGGGCTCGATGCCTTTGTGCCTCTCGGCTGGGGGAAACCAGTGTTCCCAGCCCGCCCTGTTCCCTCGCGGGGAGCGGATTTCTGGTTCAGAG
>JANZZA010000430.1 GCA_026419655.1 Armatimonadota bacterium
TTCCGGGTTTTCTTGTCCAAGGTGATTCTCCGCGCCTTTCTCCTTCCTGCGTGATACCAAATCCCAACAAAACGGAATACTCCAGCCACGCGCGGGAGTGTTCGGTTTTCTAAGGATGTTGTTGCAAAAGTTTCCGCAGCGGCTCGGAGATGCGCTCCAAAGTAAAAGGTGAGACACACGACTTTATACACTCTCGTGGCCCTGTATAAGTCAACACCGGGTTTTGGGCCGGACCACCAAGGTGATTCTCCGGGCCTTACTCTTTCCTGTCTGAAACAAAACGGTGAGTACACTGCATACTCCCCATCGGGTGTTCCCTATACCGTTTTAGTTCCGGCAGGCAAGGTCCCTTTCAGCGCGCTGACGGTGGGACTGGTGGTGAACATAAAGGGACTGGTGAAGATACTGGCAGAGAAAGGGTTGCTGGGGAGACTGAAATTTGGTAGACGCCTTGAGTGGATTGGCGCAGCTGCGTCGGGCAGGTGTGGAACAGCAAAATTGGTGAGTTTTGCAACAGAAAGCCGAGCTTGCAGGAGGTGCATAAAAACGGTGGCAAGAAAAACCTCCAAACCGCTAGCCCAGCGCACCGGTGGTCTTACCTGACGGCTTCTGGAACGCCCTTCTCGGCCGGCGCATCCCTCCGAGGACTGACGAAGGAGGGTTACGCAACGGTCTCCTCGTAGATGAGGGCTATGCAAGAGGCGCTTGAGAAAGCCGGAACGCTCCTTGTGAGGCTTGACGGTCTGGTACCGGACTGGTATTCTGGAACGGATGGCGAATAGTATCTGCCCTGGCGCTAGGCGCAGCCGCTAGACGGTGCGGTCGAGCGGGCAGACCCTCCTTTTGCAAAGCCGCCCGAGAAGGGTGGCTTAGCTTTTACGGAGGCATGATTGGGATGCCTAAGACGAAGCTAGCCATCTTTGGCGCCGCAGGCTATGGCGGCGTGGAGATGCTGCGGTTTCTCCGCGGCCATCCCATGGTAGAAGTGACTTTTCTGGCAGCTCACACCAACGCCGGCAAGCCCCTGAGCGAGGCTTTTCCTCATTTGCTTGGCTTCGAAGACCGCGTGCTCGAGGAGTCGGACGTGGACCGGGCCCTGGACGCGGCGGACGTGATGGTATTTGCCCTCCCACACGCTGCGGGGATGCCCCTGGTAGCTAGGGCGCGGGCGGCTGGGCGGAAGGTCCTCGACTTCTCGGCAGACTTTCGGCTGAAGGACGTGGCTATCTACGAGAAGCATTACGGCCCCCATTCGGCCCCGGAGCTACTGGCCGAAGCCGTCTACGGCCTGCCCGAGATTCATCGCGGCGAGCTGGCCACTGCAGACCTTATAGCCGTGCCGGGCTGCTATCCCACGGGTGCCATCCTGGCCCTCCTGCCCGCCGTCCGCACGGGCATCGTGGCCCCTCAGTCCATCATCGTAGACAGCAAGTCGGGCGTTTCGGGAGCTGGCCGCAGCAAACTGACCCTTACCACCCATTTCTGTGAGGTCAGTGAGTCTGTCTCGGCCTACAACGTGGCCAGTCACCGCCATAACCCGGAGATTGACCAGGAGCTCAGCCTCTGGGGCTCCAAAGTCCATGTCACTTTCTCGCCTCACCTCATTCCAATGAATCGCGGGATTCTCACCACTGCCTACGCCGACCTTGAGCGCCCCCTGTCCGTCCGCGAAGTGCACCAAATCTACGCTGAAGCATACCGCGATGAACCTTTTGTGCGACTACTTCCGCCCGGCCAGTACCCGGCGACAAAATACGCTCTGGGGACCAACTACTGCTTTATCGGGCTGACTGTTGACGAGGAAGCCGGGCGCCTGATTGTCATCTCGGCCATAGACAATCTGGGCAAGGGACTGGCTGGCGCAGCAGTGCAGTGTCTCAATGTCGCTCAAGGCTGGCCTGAAACCTTAGGGCTGGAAGACTTCGCCCTCTGGCCATAACGGGCGCACCTTTCTTGTTCTGGGAGGCTGGAACGCCCCATGACTGTTCAGGACGTCGAGGTCACGCCGGGCGGAGCACTGGCGGCCAAGGGATTTCGTGGTGCATCAATCCGGGCTGGCATTAAGGGCAAGCCTGTGCCGGACATGTCTCTTCTGGTAAGCGACGAGCCCTGCAGTGCTGCCGGGACCTTTACCCGGAATCGCTTCCGCGCGGCGCCGGTGCAGGTGTGCGAGGAGCATCTGGCGGACGGCCGCGCCCAGGCTGTTATCGCAAACAGTGGTAATGCTAACTGTGCAACCGGTGCCCAGGGACTGGCCAATGCCCGACGGATGGCTGAGCTTGCTGGGCAGGCCCTCGGCTTGCGGCCCGCTGACGTGCTGGTCTGTTCCACCGGCGCCATCGGTTATCAGTTGCCCATGGCGAAGATCGAAGCCGCTATCCCTGAGCTGGCGGCGAGGCTGGGACGCGACGACCCGCAGGGGCTGGCTCGCGGCATAATGACTACGGACACGCGCCCCAAAATGTACGCAGTGGCTTTCGAGTTGGGCGGGCGAGAAGTAAGGCTGGGCGGCATTGCCAAGGGCGCCGGAATGATTGCGCCCAACATGGCAACTATGCTGTCCTTTATCACCACCGACGCGGCTCTCGAGCCTGCGGTTCTGCGTGATGCTCTCCGCTGGGCTGTAGACCGCTCCTTCAATTGCATCAGCATCGAGGGGTGCACGAGCACTAACGATACGGTGCTGCTGCTGGCCAACGGCGCGAGCGGGGCTGTCGTGGCCTCGCCCGTCGGCGCAGAAGCTGACCTGTTTCGTCGTGCTCTGCTCGAGGTCTGCCGTGAGCTGGCTAAAATGATTGCCGGCGACGGCGAGGGGGCCACGAAGCTTATTTCCATTCATGTCACGGGTGGGCGGAGCTTTCTAGAAGCGCGGCGCGTGGCCAAGGCCGTGGCGGACTACACCCTGCTTAAGATTGCCATCCACGGCGAGCAGTTCAACTGGGGCCGGCTTGTGGCGGCCATTGGTGCGTCCCTGGCTGCAGTAGACCCGGACGCTATCACTGCAGCCCTTGGCGGCCTGACGGTCTGGCAGCGGGGTGAGCCTGCGCGCGTGTCGGCCAGCGAAGCCGTGGCTGCTTTATCCGGCCGCGAAGTGGCTATTGAGATTGACCTTGGCCAGGGAGGCGCGTCAGCCGAAGCCTGGACCTGCGATATTTCTGAGGAGTTCATTGCCGAGAATGTGGCCTATGAGGGGCCTGCGGACGATGCAAATGGGTGAGGGATGCCGCGGGTAGCCTTCCGTGGCTAAGTTCTGGGCTAGGTCGGAAAGGCCGGTAAGAAGAGGGTGGGCAAGCCATGCGCGAGGACCTGATTCTTCGGGCCGCCACGCTGGTGGAGGCGCTACCGTATATTCAGCGTTGGGCTGGCACAACCATCGTGGTCAAGTACGGCGGCGCTGCCATGGTTAACGAAGAGCATAAGCGCTATGTGGCTCAGGACCTGGTGCTTATGCAGCACGTGGGCATCCGGCCTGTCGTCGTCCATGGCGGTGGGCCGAGGATAACCGAGCTTATGCAGCAGCTTGGCAAAGAGCCGGTGTTTGTCGAGGGACACCGGGTCACCGACGCAGAGACGATGGAGATTGCCCAGATGGTGCTTGTCGGCCTTATCAGCCAAGACCTGGTGAGCCAGATTTATGGCGCGGGGGGGCAGGCGGTGAGTGTGTCGGGCAAGGACGGCCGGACGCTGGTCGCACGGAAGAAAATGGCTGGCGACGTAGACCTGGGGCAGGTGGGCGAGATTGCCTGCGTCAACCCGGACCTGATACACAGCCTGTCCGAGTCCGGCTATATTCCCGTCATTTCCAGCATCGGCATTGGCGAGGACGGCCTCAGCTACAACATAAACGCCGACCTTGCCGCAGGGGCCGTGGCTGCTGCCCTGAAAGCCGAAAAGCTTATCATGCTCACCGACGTGCCAGGGCTGCTTGCTGACCCCAACGACGAAACGAGCCTTATCAGCTACATAACGCTGGATCAGGTCAAGACCATGCTCGCGTCGGGCGAAATCGAGGGCGGCATGATACCGAAGCTACAGGCTTGCATAGAGGCCCTGGAGGGCGGAGTGAGGCGTGCCCATCTGCTCGATGGCCGCCTCGCCCACGCCATGCTCATGGAGCTGTTTACCGACGCGGGCGTTGGCACAATGATTGAGGCCGCCCCCTGACTTGGGCTGCTGTTTGGCTTTCTCGGGAGTCTGTTTGCGCCCTGGGACGGCTGGCGTTGCGTACCGTGTGCGCTTTGCCCAGGCTGTTTGCGCTGACGGACGCCGCTATCCGGGGAAGCATGCCGTACGAGGGTGTGTAGGGTGTAAATGGCACGGAAAAGTTTGGGAAGGGGGTTTGTGGGAAAGCCCTTTTGAAAGGGCTTCCCCTGCGGCAGGGGACTTCTTTTTGGCGAAAGAGCGGGGTTCCCACTGCCCCCGCCCCGTAAGTGCTCAGACTTCCCGGCGGAGATGCGGAGCCACCGCTGCCCGCGGGATGCGGGATGGATGGCGTCTTGGTGGGACATGTTTTCGGGGGACGGGCCGGATTTCTCGGTGCTGGGTCAGACCGGGGACTAAGTCCAGCGGGGGCACGCGCACGGGGCGCGCCGAGATGTTCTGGGTTTTGCAAGGGGCTTGGCCTAAGCCGCGGCACGTGCGTGCGGCACGCAGCCCGCTAACTCGGGCTGGCAGTGCGCCGAAAAACGCGGCCAGCCCACGGTATAAAGTCTGGGAAGGGGCATAGGCGACAGGCCTTTTCAAGGAGAGCCCCCCGGGAAAAAGCGTAGCAGGAGTGGCTGACGCGACATGACTAACCAGGATTACGCAAACCTGTGCAGCAAATACCTGATGCCCACCTATCGCTCAGCGCCGGTAGCCTTCGTGCGCGGGGAAGGAGCGTACCTGTGGGACGCTGACGGGAACAGATATCTTGATTTCCTTGCAGGGATAGCCGTGTGCTCGACGGGTCATTGTCACCCGCGTGTGGTGGAAGCCATCCGGGCGCAGGCCGGCACGCTCCTGCATACGTCGAACCTTTACTGCATCCCCCTGGCCGGCGAGCTGGCGCGGAAGCTAACTGAGGTAAGCTTTGCCGACCGGTGTTTTTTAGCAAACTCTGGTGCCGAGGCCAATGAGGCGGCGATAAAGCTGACCCGCCGCTGGGCGGAGAAGCATGGCCGGCCTGGCCGGGTAATCATAACGGCGGAAAACTCCTTCCACGGCCGTACTCTGGCAACCGTCACGGCCACCGGGCAGGAAAAGTACCGCAAGCACTTTGTGCCGTTGCCGCCGGGCTTTCGGTATGTGCCCTATAATGATATTGAAGCGCTGCGGGCTGCCTGCGAGGACGGCCAGGTCTGTGCGGTCATGCTGGAGCCTATCCAGGCCGAGGGCGGAGTAGTGGTGCCCGATGAGGACTACCTGCCCGCAGTGCGCGGTTTGTGCGACGAGTTGGGCATACTTCTCATCCTCGACGAGGTGCAGACAGGCCTGGGGCGCACAGGGCGATGGTTTGCTTATCAGCACTACGACATCGAACCGGACATCATGACTCTGGCTAAGGCTTTAGGGTCGGGCGTGCCCATCGGCGCCTGCCTGGCGCGCGAGGAAGTAGCCCAGGCTTTCGAGCCGGGGGATCATGCTTCCACCTTTGGCGGAAATTACCTGGCCTGCGCCGCCGCTCTTGCAACCCTGGAAGTAATGCAGGACGAGGGCTTGGTGGAGCGGGCGGCGCGAATGGGCGAGTACTTGCTGGGGCGCCTGAGGGAAATGGTGGCGCCGGGTGGTCTCATATGTGGCGCACGGGGCAAGGGATTGTTAGTGGCTGCTCTTCTCAGTAAGCCGCGAGCCAGGGAGATCGAGAGAGCCTGTCGTGAGCGTGGGTTACTGCTCAACGCCGTCGCCGAGGATAAGCTGCGGCTTGCCCCGCCACTGATAATCGGCGAGCCAGAAGTGGAGGAGGCTCTTGCCATCCTCGGGCAGGTGCTGGCGGAAATCCAGTGAAGGCGGCCGATGCATGGGCGGACAAAATAAAAGCGCCACCCCCGAGCTTGGGGTGGCGCGACTGTCTCGTGTCCAGGCCTGGCCTGACCGGCACACCGGCTATCGCCGCGTACTCCAGGGCTGCTAGAAACGCATGCCGATGTAAGCGCGCAGGCCGTCCGCGTCCCAGTCCCAGTGGTCGGTGCCCAGGACCCAGCGCAGTTCGCCAAACCAGCGGCGGTCGGCAGACTCGGTGCCCACTACTACAAGGACACCGAGGGAGTTGTCGTGGCCGCTGCTGGTGGCGGTTGTAGGCTGGGTCTGACGGAAATCTCCGTCGAGGCGGTACAGACCAGCACCCGCGCCTACGTAGGTCAATGGATTGTTCGGTGGGCGATAGATGTAGGCAGCCTCGGCGAAGTAGTAGTTTCCGTCAAATTCAAAGGCGCTGGCGCCTGAGCGCAACGTCCCGTCGGCTTCCGCCCAGCCGGCTGATAGCAGGCAATTTCGGCCCTCATACTCCAGAGCGGCTGTCCATCCGCCACTCAAGTCGCCGAGGTCGGCATACCCGGCCTTGAGGCGGAAGGCCTGGGCTTCCTCATCGGACAGAGTTCCTTGTCCTTCCTGTGCCCAGGCGATTGCGGCGACCAGCGTAAATACTGCCACTGCTACCAGAGTGCGCATTGTTCTGCCTCCTTTGCTGTGACTTTTCCGGGCACACAAGCCCTTCGCGACTGCGGCCCAGCAACTGTGCCTCGCGCCAGAGGCCCCCGCGAAACACGGCTTTGCCCGACCGGCTTAGAACCCACTGCGGTAGGTGGCGCCCACGCCAAGGCTACCGTCAATGGTGGCGATGTCGAGGCTCAGGTTGCGCACCGGGTAGAAGCGCAAGCAGGCGTTGAAGGCATCGCCGTCGTATTCACCCTGCAGGCGGAAGCCCGATGCGGGAACCAGCTCGAGGCCGACAAAGAAACCGTCCAGGGGACTGTCATCCTCCTCGCTGCTGCCAAAGCCAGCGCTCAAACTGAACCGGGAGATCCCTTCGGTCTCGCGCAGTTCCAGGTTTTTCGTCAGGACAACGTAAAGGGTGCGGCTCAGTTCGTCGGTGAGATCGCGCACGCCAACGGCCACTTCGGGGGCCGCGGGATTATTGGTCCACCGGCCAAGGTCAAGGTTGTATTTGGCGTTCAGGATTGTTTCGCCGCTTCCGTTGTCTCTCGGGTCCACTCGAACTGCGCCGACTTCTAGATTGCTTGTTACCGCTACGTCGGCTCCCCAGAGGTACACGTCCGTGTCTTCGTCGTTCGAGTCATTCCCTTCCAGGTCCTTAATCCAGTGGAAATACCCCTGGGCGGACATTGGTGGACCGACGAGGGCGCTAGGGACAAACACCAGTCCTGTTGACCCCAGCCAGGACGCCGCCGGCATTGTCTCGCCTCCGGGCTTCTCCCAGATGGACGTGCCGACGCCTTGGGCTAACGCCCCCAAGCATACAGTTACGCAGGATGCCGCCAGAAAAATGCGAAGGGCCGTGCGCAATCTATTCACCTCCATGGGATTGCTGGGCCGCTATACACCACCCGGGAGCATATTATAATCCTCTTTGCCCGTCCGGTCAACGCTTGGGCGCTCTGGAGAACAGCCCAGTTTTCTGCGGGGGCCGTCTTAGGGATGCCAGCAAGCTAGGAGACGTGCACAAAGCTGCTTTTTCTGAAGAGGCTGTTGCAAAAGTCGCTCTACGGCCCCCAGACGCGCTACCGGGTAAAAGGTTGAGCGCACAGCGCTGTGCACCTCAGTCATTCTACGCAAGCCAACACGGGCTTTTGCAGCAGTCCCCTGGGGGAACCCTTGTTAAAGGTTTGTCCCATGGGGCCCCTTCGCAAACTTGTTATTCTTCTTTGCAGCACGCACGCCGATGAGCTAAACCTGTTCTGGACTA
>JANZZA010000438.1 GCA_026419655.1 Armatimonadota bacterium
CCATGAACCCGAGCAAATTAAAGCCTATCGCGATACCTGGGAGCTGGGCATCCATTCGTATCTGAGCTACCTGCGCGACCGCCTGCTCCTCTGCCGCGAACTCCTCGCCGACACAGGAAGCATCTTCGTACAGATTGGCGATGAAAACGTCCATCACGTCCGCGAGATAATGGATGAGGTTTTTGGCCCTGAGAACTTCGTGGCGGTCGTTACCTTCAGAAAGACGGGCGGGTTTCAGCAGGCTGCCCTGCTTGGCTCAATCTGCGATTTCCTGCTGTGGTACGCGAGACATCGGAGCACCGTGGGCGTTCGGACGCTGTACAAGGGGAAGGCGGAGGCAGGGACCCTCGACGACTACACGCTCGCCGAGGCCTCTTACGGCCGCTTGGTACGCTGTTCCCGGGGCGACAAGGACGAGCGCGTCGCGCAGCTGACCAGCCTGATTTCCTCTGGTGCACCGCCAGGGCCGCCGGTGGTGCTGAACCTTTGGGGTCGGCGCTTCGTACATCCCGCAGGCGCGCACTGGAAAACGTCCCCCGCAGGCTTGGAGCGCCTGAAGCACGCGGCTCGGCTTCACGCGGCCCGCGCGACGGTCCGGTACGTGCGGTTCGCGGATGACTTTCCTGTGGTCCCGATGACCAACCTTTGGGACGACACCATGGGGGAGCGGGAAGCAGTCTACCCAGTGCAAACGAGTGCGAAGGTCGTAGAGCGTTGCATTTTGATGACAACAGACCCCGGGGACGTGGTTTTGGACCCGACTTGCGGTTCCGGGACGACGGCTTATTGTGCGGAGAAGTGGGGGCGGCGGTGGATAACATGTGATACTTCGCGGGTGGCTCTATTCATAGCCCGCCAGCGGCTGATGACGGCGGTTTATGACTACTACGAGCTTGCCAATCCCGAGCAGGGGCCGAAGGGCGGTTTTATTTACAAGACGGTGCCGCACATAACGCTGGAATCAATTGCGCACAACGAGGAGATTGATGTGATAGCAGCAGAGTATCAGCCGCGGCTGGATGAGCTGCGGGCGAAGGTGAACGAGCTGACGGGCCAGCAGATGGAGGAGTGGGAGCTTCCGCGGCCTGATGAGGATGCGGCGAAGAAATGGAGCAAGCCGGCGCGGGCGGCGCTGGAGGAGTACTGGAAAGTGTGGCTGGAAAAAAAGCAAAGGATTGACGAAAGCATTCGTGCCCGCGCCCCACAGGAGACTCTCTACGACCAGCCGAAGGTGAAAAAGGGCGTTGTGCGGGTTACTGGCCCCTTTACGGTTGAGGCGATACCGGTGCCTGCGGTGGTAAGCCCCGAGGAAGCCCGGGAGGCCGCCGAGGCCGAAGCGCAGGCCGAGGCCCCGGTCGGAGAACAGGCCGGAGATTACATTGACGGCCTCATCGAGGAGATGCGGAAGGCAGGTATCAACTTCGGGAAAACAAAGGCCGTCATCGAGAATCTTCGCCGCGCCGATGGGCAGTGGATACATGCCGAAGGCGAAATGAGCCAGAACGGACAAGTGAAGCGGGTGGCGGTGAGCTTTGGGCCGAAGTACGGGCCGGTGACGCGGATACAGGTGGAACGGGCCATTGAGGAAGCCTACTTCGAGTACGAGATTCTGATTTTTGCCGGCTTCGCTTTCGAAGATTCGGTGACCGAGTTCCTCGACCGGCATGCCCATCCGAAGCTTGAAGTGCGCCGGGCGAATATCGCGGCTGACATCCTGGCTGAGGGACTGCTGAAGACCACGCGGGCGAGCCAGATATTCACCGTTTACGGCGAGCCCGAGATAGACCTGGCGAGGGAAGGGGATAAGTGGAAGCTGGTTCTGCGGGGCGTGGACTTGTACGATCCGGTGAAGGGCGAGACGAGACATGCCGAGAGCCGCGAAATAGCGGCGTGGTTTGTGGATACAGACTACGACGGGCAAAGCTTCCACGTGGTCCAGGCTTTCTTCCCGGCCGCAGTCGGAGGCAAGGACCCGTGGGAGAAGCTTTCGCGGACGCTGAAAGCGGTGATTGACCCGGAAGTCTTTGACCAGCTTCGCGGGACCGAATCGCTGCCCTTCGAGGCCGGGGAACACGAGCGGGTGGCGGTGAAGGTCATTGACCTCTGGGGCAACGAAGTCATGCGCGTGCTCGACCTGCGCAAGCAGGCGGGCGACGAGACTGCGGCGGAGTAACCGGCGGAAGGCGATGAGCAATGGCGGAAACACAGGTGGACGTCAGCGCCAACGTAGTAGACCGGCCGATTATCAACAGCCCCTTCGAAGAGCCGACGGCTTACTGGCATATCCCCGGGCCAGTCGAACGCAGGCGCGGGCGGCGGCCGGAGCGGCGTGAAGGCAGGCGGCCATCGGGATATTACATCAGGCCGAGGACACGTAAGAGCCGAGCCCCGGAGACGCCGTCGCTCTTCGAAGAAGAATTTGTCGCTCTCGAACTGGTGAACCGGCTAAGAGAAGCTGTGAAACAGTGGCGCCAGGATGGGTATCCCGGCGTGACGCCCGTGACGCGGGAGCTGCTGGGCCACTGGCACGACGAAGACCGGGAAAAGAGACTATTCTTCTGCCAGCTCGAAGCAGCGGAAACAGTCATATTTCTTACGGAGGCACCTGGGAACTATCGGCAGGGCATAGAGGTGCCGCTTGACGAGCCGACTGACAGGACGGCCACGCAGCAGGGGTATCGGCCGCTTCGGCGATACGCATGCAAGATGGCCACGGGCAGCGGCAAGACAGTGGTCATGGCCATGCTGGCTGCATGGTCCGTGCTGAATAAGGTAGCTAACCCGCGCGACACCCGGTTTTCTGACGCCGTGCTGGCGGTGTGCCCTAACCTGACGATCAAAGAACGTCTGCAGGTTCTAAAGCCATGGGAAGAGGGGAACTATTACGACGAGTTTGACCTTGTGCCGTCGGGCCTGCGGGCAAACCTGGACAGGGGCAAGTTCATGGTGGTGAACTGGCAGGCCATGCAGGTGCAGGACGACGAGCGCAGCAGGACGGTGCTCAACCGGGGCCGGGAGGGGGAGGCCGCTTTTTGCCGACGCGTGCTGCGCGAGCTGGGGGGCAAGCGAAATCTTCTGGTGATAAATGACGAGGCACACCATGCTTACCGACCACCAGCGCCCGAGGAGATGCAGGGCAAGAGGCTGGCAAGAGAAGAAGAGCAACTGCTTCAAGAAGCAACGGTCTGGGTCGGCGCGCTGGACCGCATTAATCGCGCCCGGGGTATTGTAATGTGCCTGGACTTCTCGGCCACGCCCTTTTACATAAGCGGCTCAGGACACGAAGAAGGCGAGCCATTCCCGTGGATAGTCAGCGACTTTTCGCTGCCTGACGCCATCGAATGTGGGATCGTGAAGATACCGCAACTACCGGTCCGCGACGACCAGGGCAATCCCGAGCCGAAATACAAGTTCCTGTGGGACACAATTCGGGAGCAACTATCGCGCGAGGAGAGAGGAACCGGCCGCCGGGCTCCAAGCCCCGAAGCCGTGTGGCGAGAGGCCCAGCCTGCCCTGGCTAACCTGGCGAGCGATTGGAAACAGGAGTTCGACGCCTGGCAGAAAAGGGAGAAAACCGTACCACCGGTGCTTATCGTCGTGTGCCAGACGACCGATATTGCAGCCGTAGTGCACGACCGTATAGCACAGGGCCACGTGATAAACGAGTTGAGAAATGAAAACGGGCGCGAAGTCACCCTGCGGATAGACAGCAGGCTGCTGGACGAGCTGGAAGCGGGCAAACTCAGCGGCTCTAAAGCTGAAGAGGCCGAGCGGCTGAGGAAGATTGTGGCTACCGTGGGCAGGGAAGGCCAGCCCGGACAGCAGGTACGCTGTGTCGTGTCGGTGGGTATGCTGAGCGAAGGCTGGGACGCGCAGAACGTGACCCACATCCTGGGAGTCCGGGCTTTCACATCCCAGTTGCTGTGCGAACAGGTCGTGGGAAGGGGGTTGAGGCGGACTCAGTACGACCGGCTCGATGAGCCCGAATACGTAAAGGTGTACGGTGTGCCCTTTGAAGTGATACCGGTCAGAGAAGATGTCACAGGCGGCGGGCCGGTGGTGGAGAAACCATCTGTTCTGGTCACGGCCCTGCCCGAGAGACGAAAATACAAAATCACCTTCCCGCGCGTTGACGGCTACGTAGTCGCAGCACAGTTCCGCGTCAAATGCGACTTGGACGCTTTGCCTTTGACGGCGGTCGGCCCAAGCCGCGAGCCGATAAGAGTTACGGTGCAAGATGCTATTGGCTACCTCCAAGAGGTGGACGACCGCCAGGAAGCGTGGCATCAGTGGCGGGTCCAGCGCCTGGCCTTTGATGCAGCGGCTCAATTGGTGGCCGAGATGACGCCTGGTGGGCCTGACGAAGTCGCACGCCGCGCGACCCTCTTCCCCCAGGTGCTAAAGATAGTGTGGCAGTACATCCGCCAGAAGGTCCGAAAGCCGAAATACGTTGATTGGGAGGAGCTTAACCTGGACCGGTACCGGGACCACATCGTCGAAATCCTGCGCTACGGCATTACGCCCGCTGACAGCCCCCAGGACCTCCTCCCCGTAATCAATCGCTACCGCCCGACCGGGAGCACGGAAGACGTGCGGTTTCGCACGAGCCGGATGGTGGAACCGGCCACCAAAAGTCATATCAATTACGTGGTACTCGACAACGTCAACTGGGAACGCGCTGTCGTCACGCACCTGGAACAAAGCCCCGCGGTCATCGCATACGCCAAAAACGACCACCTTGGCCTCGAGATTCCGTACCTGCACCGGAAAGTGAAGCACCTTTTCCGACCAGACTTTATCGCAAGGATGCGCCGCAATACGGGCGGCGAGGTCCACGTGCTTGTCGAGCTAAAGGGCTACGTCCGCGAGGAGGACGAAGTCAAAAAAGCAGCCGCTATGAGCTGGGTCGAGGCCGTCAACAATCACGGTGGTTTCGGCCGGTGGGCGTTCATCTGGTGCACAGATCCAGACGAGCTTCCCGAACAACTCGCCGACCTGGCGCAGAGGTAATCGGCTTGCTCCGCAACAATCCTTCAGCGAAATGATTGTCCAGGCGAACCGGCTGGGGCGGTCGGTGTCGCTCCTCGACCGGGGCCAAGGCAGTACGACAACCCGGCGCGCTGGAGGCCGGAGCGCAAAGCATAGACCGAGGCCTCTCAAGAAGCACGAAACGACTGCCTTTTCCGAATGTCGAGGGCATTTCTACCGCGCCCAGCGAATAGAGCTCCTTATCACTCGTGCGGAGGAAACCTGCAGTTGTGAGCCGGTATCTTCGCTGGGCGGGGGACGGAAACGATTATTGCGATTGGCTCGGTGTGGCGGAAGGGTGGTTTGTTGCAACCGCTCGCGGAACTACACAAGCTCGGGTGTGTGTTTAGAGGATTTAAGCAACGGTTGTCGCCTAGACCCCCTTCCCAAACTTTCTCGTGGTGCTTGGCCCTGGAGGGCGCCTTTGACCCCACGGCCAGTTTTGACAGGTACTCAAGCGCCTTATTGCCCGGTCGCCGCTGCCCCGCGCCCATGTCAGCCCTAGAGCAGGCCAGTCCAGTCCAGGACCATCCCAAGACATTCCTGCGGGCGGCGTATCATCATCAGGAATAGCTCCGGCGCATCCGTCCAGGGCCGCAGGTGGCTGATAAGCGGTCTCACCTGGCAGCGGCCCTCAGCTATCCACATCATCATCAATCTCATGCCTTCCTCGGTTACATTCGTCGGGTGGTAAGCTACCATCTCGCGCACGTGCGGCCAGAACATGTCTATCGGCGTGAAGTCCGGGTAGTAGGCCTGGAAGCAATACCGGCAGCCGTGGCGCATCCACAGGAAGGACTGGTTTATGGCGTCGGGGACGGCAGAGGTATCAATGATGACGTCAGCACCATCGGCCTTAACAGAGCGCACCACGTCGCCCACGTCGTCGGTCGTGGGGTCCAGCGCATAATCGGCCCCCAGCTCCGCCGACAGGCGCCGGCGCTCGGCCAGAGGCTCCACCGTGATTACCGTGCACCCGCGCTGCTTGCACACCTGGGCCGCAAACTGTCCTATTAGCCCCTGGCCCAAGACGACGGCCAGCTCCCCGGCGCGGACATTGACCAGCTCGCCCGCGCCGTGATAGCCAACCGCAGGCATGACCAGTAGACTCGCCGAGGCCGGGTCTGCCTGGGCCGGCACAGGTATCAGTTGGCGCCAGTCCTGCACCGACCGGCTGGTGTGCCCGTACCACATGCCATTGATGTCCTGGGCAACTTTCGTAGCGCGCAGAAAAACCCGGTCCCCCTCGCGGAAGTATTTCACTTCCGGGCCGACATGGCTGATGACGCCAACCTTCTGGTAGCCCGTGACCAGAGGAAAGCGCGTGTCTTTGTAGCGGGCCATGAGTATCCAGCCTTCAGTCCCATTGCTGATGCCCGAATACTCAGTTTCCACCACCACGTCTTCGGGGCCTGGCTCCGGCAGCTTTATCTTGTCCAAAGTGACCTGCTCTTTGGCAGGAAATATGACGGCCTCAGCGGTGAGCATGTGTCTTGCCTCCTGTGTAAGGCAAAACTGGGCCTCTGAGCGGCGCGTAGTTCCGCGAAAGAGGTAAGAGTCCTGCGCCAGTCCACCAAGCGGTCCTTCAAACCGGGAAAAGTTTGGAAAAGCGGTCCGGGGGACAACCGCTTCCAAAAGTCAAAGGGGCTGTTGCAGAACCATCATTTCACCAGTGGGCGGCGTCCATGCAGCATAACTTTCGGGCACAAGCCTGTGCCGTACACGAGCGGGCAGTGTTGCCACGCAGGAGACCCGCTTGTATCGCCCGCAAATCAATGCCGTACACCGGCTGGCAGCTACGTCGAGGCGAGTGTTGCGAGAGTCACTAAAGGCTTCGCGCCGAGAGAGACTGCTTTTAGGCTACGTTGTCTCCAGTCGGGTCCAAAACCCGCCCCTTCGAGGGACCGACGTCTCTGAGGAGACTGTTCCCAAAGTCGCTTTCCTGGAACTCAGGGCGCGACCATACGCAAAAGGTCGGGAGGACGCGCTTGTGCACTTTCCAGAATCTCGGCGGGCGAACACCAGCTTTTGCAACAGTCCCCTGAGCGTTTACGTCTGCGCAAGCCGCCCCAGTCGCCCCCTGGCGCTAACCGCGACCCTCAGGGCGCCCGGCACTACCTCCACCTCTACGGGCGTTTGGCCTGCCAGGTCTCCATCCACCTGCCACTCTACCGGCGGGTCCGTTTCGATGCGGGCACGGCGAAAACCCTCCCGCCCCACGGCCGACGGCATGGGGCCGCGCCCAGTGAGGAAACACATCCCAACTTCGCCGAGCACCCGCAGGCGTGACACAGGTAGGATGAGAGCGAGGTCCAGGCGACCATCAGCGGGACTTGCATGGGGGCACAGGTGCAGCCGCCAGGCATACCGTGGCGTGTTGGAGACCACGCCCGCCCAAGCCACATCTTCCAGGGCCTGACCATCAACCTCCACCCGAAACAAGACGGGCCGGTATCTCCAAAGCGTGCGGAGAAACTGGCCGGCGAAGGCAAGCCTGCCGTAGCTGGCCTTGTCGCGACCGGCAATGTCCTTCGCAACGCGCGCGTCAAGCCCAGTCCCCAGCATCACCGCGAAGAAGCGGCCATCGGCGCGGCCCAGGTCCATGACAACAGTCGCCGGCCCAAGCGCCACCCGACAGGCCGTGCGCCAATCTCCGGCCCGCAGTCCTGCTTCTTCGGCCAGCACGTTGCCCGTGCCCAGGGGAATGACGCCCAGAGACACAGGTGCGCCTGCCAGGGGAGCCAGCACCGCGTTCACCGTACCGTCGCCGCCCGCCACGATGACGCGCTCAACGCCCGCGGCTACAGCGGATTGCGCTGCGGCCTCTCCCTCTGAGTGGTCTTGGGCGCAGGCGGCTTCTACATCGGCGCCCAGGCGACGAAGCTCGGCCTCGATAGCCGCTACTGGAGCCCGCCGGGCAAGCCGGGCATAGGGGTTATAAACCAGGAGCACTCGCATGAGGCGGCAGCGCAGCCATCAGATACAGGTAGGCCACGGGCATGGCCACCAGGAGACCATCAAAGCGGTCCAGCACGCCGCCATGCGGCCCAAGCAGCGTGCCGAAATCCTTTACTCCCAGGTCGCGCTTGAGCGCAGACTCAACCAGGTCGCCAAGCTGACAAGCCACGCCGACCAGAAGCCCAAACTCCAGCGCCGTCGCCGCCGGCATCCGCAGCCACGGTATGCCCAGCAGCGCAGCCGCTGCTACTGTGAACAAAAGGCCTCCCACTGCACCCTCGACGGTCTTGTTCGGGCTGAGCACAGGGGCGAGCTTATGGCGTCCCAGCAAGCCCCCTGCGAGGAATGCCCCTGTGTCGGACGCCCACACCGGAAATAATGCCAGCAATACCGCGCCCATCCGGTGAGCAAAACTCCACCCGCCCGTGAACCCCAGCAACGCCGGAACGTCCACGTGCCGCAAGTGTGACAAGAAGGTCATAGGCAGCGCAATGTACGCCAGTCCGAAAACAGTGGCGGCCACGCTCGCCGCATAGGACTTCCTCGGGGGAATCAGCCCCAGCACACAAAGGCTCAGGGTTGCTGCCAGAAAGAAACTCGCCGTGAGGGGCCACGCACGCTCTGGAACAAAAAGGGGTGGATACAACAGTACTAACGCCCAGACGTAGCCCGCCAAGGCATAAGGCCGCCAGCCCTTCGCGTAGCAGGCTGAATAATACTCGCCCAGGGCGATAATAGTCACAATGGCGACCGGGACATACCACCACCATCCCCCCAGCCAGCCAAGCACACACAGCACAGGTATGCCAAAGGCCGCTAATACCGCCCTGGCCAGCATCTCACGGAAAACACTACGTGCCCTGGACCTCAATCGGTGTCACACCCGACTCGCTCAGGCGCTAGCAGGGTAGCCCCTCAGCCACTGTGGCCCCAACAGACGCTTCCGAGCTGCAGCATTTTCTCAGCGGCGCTTGCCTGTGCTCGATGGCCGCAAAGCCCATTTTTCTGGGGGAAACCCTTTGGAGACTGTTGCAAAAGTCGCTTTACGCCTTGCCAGACTTGCTCACGCTTATAGGGCCGGGCGCGCAAAGTTGTACAGCTTCACCGCTCTACGTCGGCCAACTTGAGATTTTGCAACAGTCTCCTTTGAAAAGGGTTGTCCCCCACGCCGCCTTCCCAAACTTTTTGCGCTGCTCACGCCAGCCCTCCTGCATCCCAGCCCCTCGAGACGACAACCGCACTGCACCCCTCATCTTTGCGGCTCAACCCGGCGGTGCGCGGCGCAATAGCTACTCGGCCGCTATCTCGTAGTATATGGTGCGCGCCTGCGGGCCTATGTCGAAGCTCAGCACGCCGTCGCGATAAGTCGCGGCCAGAGGTTCTCCGCGACTGCCGTCGGGCCGTATGGGATACACCTTGGCAGCAGCGTTTTGGGTGCGGATGCTCACCGTCGCGACGATGGGCTGGCACAGGATTGGTGCGCGGCCGGAATTCATCAAGCGGCGATGAAACAGGTCATAGCGGGTGCCCGAGTTCTCTACGCGCCCGACGGCGGTCAGCAGCAGGCGCCGCGATTGGGTGATTGGCTGGTCGGTGAGCGAGCTGAGGGCGATGGTGGCAAAGTCGGTGCGGCAGGACAGGCGGATGGCCGAGAGGTTAACGTCGCCTACTTCGCCGATAAAGCCCAGGGCCGCTTGCGTGCGGGGCGTGTCAATGGTCATGTAGCCGCGCTGCCATGAATGATAAAGCTCGCCGGTATCAGACCGCACCTCGCCGACTTGCGGAGGGAAAGGATTGTCCTCAAGACTTAGCACGCGGTCGGCGCCTGGCGGTGCCTGCCGCAGGGCCACCTCCATGCGGTGGACCATCGTTGTCACCCACAGAGCCGGCACATCGCCCCAGGGCCGGGCCGTCCGCGACGTGGCAACGCGCTCCTCGGGTATGACGACCACCCACCGCTCACGGGCTTGCGATACGTCCC
Organism: Armatimonadota bacterium; assembly: GCA_026419655.1. Classification (GTDB taxonomy): domain Bacteria; phylum Armatimonadota; class Zipacnadia; order Zipacnadales; family FEN-943; genus JANZZA01. The sequence continues at coordinate 9,968 of JANZZA010000438.1, forward strand.
CGCGACGGAAAATCAGCGCTGCGTGCGGGAAAAGACCGTAAAGGGCCGGGTCATTGAAGGCCTCGAAATAACCTGAAAGGAAGTTGGTCTGGGCCAAGCGCGAGCTATGGTGGCTGTGGGTGTAGATTGCCAGCCCGTCCCATCCTTGTAGCGCTGCGGCCGCCGCAATCAGCAGCGGCATCTCTGCCCTCCATTCGTTCGGCCACGGCTCATTCCACTCGGAAACGAAGAAAGGCTTGCCAACCATACGGTTGAAGGCCAGATGGCTGATCATGGGCGTCGGGGCCCGTACCGCGGGGGTGTTGCCGAAGCTGCCGGTCTCGAAGGAGGGATGGTGCCAGTAACCGTGGCTGTCGGTGAAATCGCACACCTCCAGGGCCGCTAGCAAAGCCGCATTGATGGACCAGTTGGAGCCGGTCATGGGTATGCGCACGCCCACCTGCTCGCGCAGATACCGGCTCTGCTCCTCGTAAAATCGCCGCTGAACATCCGTCAGGAAAGCCATGACGGCGTCGGTGCGATTGCCGAAATCCACCCTACCTTCGGGCACTGAGATGCCGCGCTCCTTTGCCCAGGCCCGGAACTCTTCCTCAAGCCGCGTGCGATAGGGCTCTATCTCCACGTTCTGCGAGAAAAGGTCGTTTTCGTTGGCAAACTCCATCAGGACAATCGCAGGGTCGTCTTTGTAGGCCAGCCCTGTATAGGGGTTCACGTGCTCGAAGAGCATTCGGGAAAACTCGCGCTGCAGCTCGATTAGCTTGGGGTCGAAGTTGGAATACGGCTTGGCCGCATTATCAAGCTGGTCGGCCGCGTCAACTCCATCGGCGGCGGTGAACTTGCGGTGCACGAGCTGGTCTAGATAGACGTATATGCCCTCGCGCTTGAGGCAGTAGACCAGATAGTCAAAGCGGTCCATGGCCTCCGGGTCGAGCTGGCGTGTGCCCTGGGCATTCTTTCCGAAGAAATTAATCTCCGACCAGTTGGCGTCAGCGTGATGGGTGCGGACGATGTTTATGCCGAATTTGGCCAGGCGGCGGGCGATAATCTCCGATTGCTCATGGGTCGGAAAATTGGCGCCAGCGGAAAAGCAAGTCCCCCAAAACCTCGCTGGCGTGCCGTCCTCGAAAACGAACCGGCCGTCCCGCACGGTCAGAAAACCGTGCTTGCCGGCGGGCTTGTGATTGAGAAAAGACACGTCAACGGGGCAGTCGTCCCACGGCAATGTGTAGGGTATCCACTCAGACTGGTCGTAAGCGTCGGACACCAGACTTGCGTCCACGATGGGCTGTAGCGCAGGCCGTGCCGAAACCCGGAAGGTTCGCTCGACGGAGGTCCCGGCGGCTATGGTTGCAGTTTCGCCAGTGCCGCCAAAGATGAAACGCAGTTCAACCTCGTCGGCTCCCCAGGTTCGGTTATCCTGCACCAGCAGCATGGTGCTCTGGTCGAGGTCGAACCTTAGCTCCGGCAGCCCGGCTTTGCGGACGACGACGCTTTTCACCGGCACGCGCACCAAGTGCGGCCCGCTCTTTTGGTCCGGCAAAACCACCCGCAGGGGTTGCTCGCCTTCGCCTGCCACCTCTGCCCCGACCCACAGCGAAAGCGGCAACCATGCCGATACGTGGAAGCTATTCAGCGGCGTGTCTTCGGGGAAATCAAAGCGATACCGCAGGGACAGTCCTTCTCTCTCAGCCGCCGCGTGCTCATATATCCGTGCTCGCTTGCCACCGGAGTTAGCGACTTCCAGGTCGCCCGCAAACGTGCGCTCCGTCTGGCTGACGTAGGCTGTTGACCATCGGGCCGAAGACTGGTCATACCCTGCCCAGTCCCGCCCGTGGATGAACATGCTCATGGTGGCCAGCACGTCGCGCCGAAGACCAATGCTGATCTTGCCGTCCTGATTGACCAGCGCGTACGGTTTAGACATATCTACCTTCGTTTCCGGGACCACCTCTGCCACCATGGTGGCCACCTCCTCACCTGGCACTTCCGCCAGGACGAAGCGCCGTACCACCTTTTGACCTGCCATCACGCCGCCCTGTGCCAGGAAACAGCGAAGCTCGTAAACCTGCCCACCGAAGCGCCGCATATCCTCAAGCAGCACAGGCTCGCCGGCAGTGGTGGCAAGGAAAAACGCCTGTCCGTCGCCCAGTTCGCATATTAGGCCCCGTGCTCTCGCTAAAAACCGCTGGGCGTTGGGGTCTTCAGGGAAAAGGACCTCGTCATAGGCCGGCAGCAACCGCGCCCTGCGGCCTATAAAGCGCTCTACGGGCAAATATATGCTCACCTGTGCCCCTTGCAGGGGACTGTCCTCGGTGAATTCAACCTCATAGTCAAGGATGACCCGGCCCTTTTCCGTGCCCACGCGCTGGACGAAGCGCATCTCGCCTGCCGAGCCAGCCGGCAGCGGCATAACTCCCCGGAATGTATCTTGTTCGCGCTCGACCGTCGCCTGCGGGCTATCCTGAGAAGCTCCGGCCCAGTCAGGCCCGTGCGCCGTGAGGATTATCCGCGCTAGGAGGCCGACCGTGTCATGGACCTCAACGACGCCCTTAGCCGAAGTGGAGACTCTCAGGTCAGCAGCCGGCAAGGCCAAGAGGAAGGTCGTCAATACTAGCGCAGGCATGTACTGCCCTCCTCCCGCAGGATAATTCGGCAAGCTTTGACGCGCCAAGACGATTCTACCAGCAAGCCAGGCCGCGCGGCCAGGGCTCTTTACTGCCTGGGGCTTTCCGTTTCCCTCAGCATTGAGATGCCTCGGGCCGACCGAAGCCGCAAGTTTGAATCATCTCAATACCTCGCTCAGGCACTGGATCTGTCTCTTATACACATCT
>JANZZA010000482.1 GCA_026419655.1 Armatimonadota bacterium
GATATAAGGGGATGCTCAAACCCAGCGGTACATCATGGCTGGTTGCAACAGGAGAAAGAAGTTTGGAAATACGGTCTGGGGGCAACCTTTTTGAGGCGCCGCTTTCACCAGAATAAGGCCAGGTGAGAGCTCTAGTTGCGAGTATTCAGTTTACTCAGGATTTTGTTTCAGGCAGCAAAGAGTCGGGCGGGAAGAATAGCGTCTTAGACTGTTGCAAGATCTGGTGTCGGCCTGCCTGGACCTTGGAAAATGCACAACGCTGTACGGCTGACCTTTTACCCGCGGTTTCCTCTGGCGGCCGGGAAAACAACTTTTCCAAAAGCCTGCTTAGAAAACCGAATACTCCCTTATTGTGGAGTAGAACCCTTATGAAAGGTGACTGTTGCAAAACGTGGTGTCGGCCTCTCCAGACTCAGGAAAGTGCACAATGCTGTGCAACGCACCTTGTATCCCCGACTCCTTGTGACGGCCGGGAAGGCCACTTTTGCAACAGTCTCCAAAGAGATGTCATGGGCCCGAGTAAGAAAGCTTATACCTGCTGGGAGTTTCTGTAGCGGCAAAGCACAAAAGAAGGCTGTTCCTCGTCCGGGGTCCCCCTCCAGAAACCGCTCTCAGGACGTGCTGCTGCTTGCCGCCAGGGCTTTGAAAGTCACGGTGAAATCAGGGGGTCAGTTGTTTCTGTCTCGCCTTGGACCTCTCTCGTGCCTTCCTGCCTCTTCTCGGCTTCCTCCCGCGCCGTGGCTGCCACCCGTTGAAAAGTTGGTAAATCTCGGGCAGTTGGCCCGTGCGCATGGAAGACCTGCTGGCCGGGTGTGAGCCGCAGCTCACGGACCTGCAGTTGGCACCAGAAGAATCAGGAAGATTGCTCCACTTCAGCAATCTCGACGGCCCGACCTTCGCGGGCAGATATGACAGCCGCCTCGCACATAGCCACGGTGTGCAGGTGGTCCCTGGCGCTGCTTGCCGGGTCGCGCCCCTCGACCAGCGCCCAGAACATCTCCGACATCGTGCCCACATAGCTGAGGTGTACTACTTCCATGAAGGTTGGCGGAATGTCGAGGGCAACAGGGCGCAAAGTTTCTCCAGCCCGTGCCACTGCAAGCTGGACGAAATTCGAGCCGACAATGGCTCCGGCCGAACCCTCGATGCGGAAGTCCATCAGGCCCTCCGAGGCGCGCTGTACCTGATCCATGAGGAGTACTCCGCGGGCGCCGCCGGCGAATTCAGCCACCACCGTGGCAATCATGTCGGACCGGAAGTTTTGGTGCACAGCGCGGGTCGTCGAGGCGAAGACTCTCACGGGCCGCTGGGCTGCCCAGAAACGCAGAAAATCCATCTGATGCGCACCCCATTCCACCAGCAGAAAATCGTCAATCTCGGCATTCCAGCGCCGCCGTGGGTCCTCGTAGTAGACAGCGTCCTGGTTGCCGACCATCCGATGAGTCATTAGCAGTGGTTGGCCAATGTATGCCTGCCTCAGCAGGACCCATGCCCCCCGGTAAGCAGGAAGCCAGCGGTAATGCAGGTGCACGCCCATCCGCACGCCGCTGGCCTCTGTGGCCTCGACCATAGCTTTGGCCTCGGCATAAGTACTGGCCAGAGGCTTTTGGCTCATGATGTGTTTGCCCGCTGCTGCGGCGTCGCGCACTATCTGCAGGCGTACTGGCCTTGGCGTGAGGATGTCCACTATGTCAATCTCGGGCAGGTCGAGGATGCGACGGTAGTCCGTGAAGGCATGAGGTATGCCGAAGCGGCTCTGGGCAGCGAGCGCCGCTTCTTCGCGCACATCCGCCACGGCCACTACACGAAAGCCTGCCTTTGCATAACCTGGCAGGTGGTAGTCCATGGCAACAAAGCCCGCGCCTATGACACCGATGCCAAAGTCCGTTTTCTCTGGCAGCTTGGGCTTCCAGTCAATCCTCAGTTGCGGGGCGCTCGACATGCTTGCCTCTGTGGCTCTCCCGCGCGCCGGGATTGCCGCCTTTTGCGCGCTCCGGCCCAGGTACTGTGCAGTATACACGGTAGCCCGGGAAATGGGCAGGTATGGTGCCGCCGTGGGAGTATTCGGTTTACTCAGGGTTTTGTTTCAGGCAGGAAAGAGTAAGGCCCGGCGAATCACCCTGGTGTTTTGTGAAAAAGCCCGGCGTTGGCTTATACAGGGCCACGAAAAAGTGTATAAACTTGTCTGTCTCACCTCTTGCCTCGGAGCGTATCTCCAGGCGCTACCGAAACTTTTGCAGCATTATCTTTCGAAAACCGACTACTCCCCATCGGGCCTCTTCCATACCGTTTTAGTTCCGGCAGGCAAAGTCCCCTTCCGCGCTCTGATGGTGGCGCTGGTGGTGAACATAAAGAGGCTGGTGAAGATACTGGCAGCGAAAGAGCTGCCGGGGAGATTGAGATTTGGCAGACGCCTTGAGTGGATTGGCGCGTCTGCGTAGGGCAGGCATGGAAGGCTGATACTGGTGAGTTTTGGAACAGAAGGCGAAGCTTGCAGGAGGTGCAGAAAAACGGCGGCAAGGAAAACCTCCCAACCCCTATGCCAGCCCACCGGTAGTCTTTCCTGACAGCCTTTGGGGCGCCCCTCTCCGCCGCCCCATCCTCCAGCTGCTCATAAATCAGGGTTATACAACGGTCTCACCAGAGTACGCCTCGGGCATATAGCTGTGCACAGGCTGACAAAGCTGTCTAGTCGAGTGACCCGTAGCCCTGCACAAAACCGCCGGGCGTAGCATATAATCCGCACTAAGTCGTTGGGCATTTCTTGCTGCCTCCTTTGCACTGGTTTCACTACCTATTCGCCAAAGGAGGCAGTATGACTCCTCGCCCGCGTTCAAAAGTGGGTAAACTTCAGCGTCCCTAATGCACCGTGGGGACCGAGCAGTCGTGCCTGGATTTCGTTTTGCCCATGCCCACAAATAGCTCAACGACTGGGAAGGGCTTTTCTGTAGGAAAGCCTTCGAAAGGGTTCCTCCCCCCCGTCTACCGAACTTTTTCGTGTTAATGTCATCCCTACAGCCAATTTGCACAGCTACTAGTTTGTGCAGCTACTGGACGAAGGGGCCTTGTCGTCGAACGAAGTAGAGGAGAGGGAAAAACATTGAAGAACAGACCCACCACGCCCAGGCAGATGGGAGGGAAATGAGTATGAGGAAGCTCACGGTAGTCGCAATCGCGGCTTGCGTAGCAGCAGTCTGCTGGGGCGCCACGTACTATGTGGATCCGGCTCACCCCTCGGCCGATGATGGAAACCCAGGCACCCAAGATGCCCCGTGGAAGACGCTGGCCAGGGCCGGTAAAGCCCCAGAGCTGAAACCGGGTGATACGGTGATAATCAAGCCCGGGGTTTACCGCGAATGGGTGGACATCACCGTCTCGGGCGAGCCGGGTAAGCCCATCACCTTCCAGGCGGCGCCCGGCGCCCGCGTGGTAATCAAGGGCTCCGAGTTGGTGCGAGGCCCGTACAAGCGTCTGGGAGAACTTGGCATACTCGACATAGAGCCGTTTCCTTTTGCCTTCCGCCGCGTGTGGGCTGTCAAGCTGGGCGAGGAATTTTTCACCGACCCGCGCTTCCCCGGCTGCTACGACGACAAATCCCGTCGCTGGGTCTCCCAGGTCTTCTGGCAGGACGACCATCCCCTGCAGATGATAGGCCCTGACCCTATCTATCCGCCCGATGTCTTCGACCGCCGGCAGATTATTGGCAAAGGCCTGGCCGATATGATTCCGCAGTCCTTCTGGTTCGACCCGAAGGACTCGACTCTCTATATGAACATCGGAGGCGAGCCGGGCTGGTTCTCGATTGAGGTTGGCGTGCGAGGCTTTGCCCTCACCGTCGTGGGTGTCCACGACGTTGTCCTTCGCGGCCTGGAAATGCGCCACAATCGCCAGCCGGGCGGCCAGTGGCCCCTCGTGGCCATTAGCGGCTGCGAGCGCGTCACCGTCGAGGACTGCAAGATTTACTGGGCCGACTTTTGCGGTATGAGCCTGCATCAGTCCAAAAACTGCGTCGTGCGGCGCTGCGACATTTCCTACAACGGCGCCATCGGGCTGGCCCTCGGCCTGACTGAGGACTGCCTGGTCGAGGACTGCACAATGTTCTTCAACAACTACCGCCGCTTCTACGGTGACTGGGGCGTATCCGCCGGAACAAAGAATATTCCCGGCAATAAGCGCACCACCATCCGCCGCTGTGAGGTGGCATATAACGACGAAGCCGAAGGCATCTGGTTCGACACCGACAACGAGGACATCCGCATCCTGGACAACATCTGCCACCATAACGGCGACTGCGGGATATTCTTCGAGGCAAACCGCGGCGGCGGAATCATCGCCGGCAACCTCATCTACTCCAACCACGGGCGCGGCATTTACATCTCAGGCTCTCAGAACACCTACGTAGTGCACAATACTGTCGCGGAGAACGATGCTGGAATAGTGGCCATGACGCGAGCCGCCGATGAGCCGCCGAAAAACGTGCACATACTCAACAACCTCCTCATACGAAACTATGTGACCGCGGATACCGTCACTCGCGGCTGCGACCTCACGCTGGAAAGCTACCCCGATGAGCAGCGTCGCGCCGAGCTAGGCAGCACCGCTGACTACAACGTTTATGCCAGCAACACCTGGACGCCCTTCATGCGCCACAACTGGAACGACAACAATACCCTCGAGCAATGGCAGAAAACCTACGGCCATGACCCGCACTCGAAGACAATGCCCGTGGCTTACGAGATTTTCGGTGGCCGGTTCAGGCTGCTGTCCACGGAGGGCCTAAACATAGCTGGACCGGTGCCGCCGCACATAAAGCAGGTATGGTCGCCCCGTGACCCCCGACGCGTCGGGTCTGACATCACCCGCTGGCCCTAGCCGTAAGGCCACCGTCGCGGCGCTTCCAAAAGCGTGTTCAAGTGTCCGCTGGCCCCGGCACGGGGGCAACGGGCACCGGAGAGGTTGGAGACCGGGCTTGCTGGCGCTCATGTTAGCACACCAATGGGGCCACCGTCGCACAGCACGGCCGGGGAGACGTATGCCCGTCGCCGGGGCTTGCCCTACCAGGGAGTAAGGTGATGCTAGTGCACTGCGGGGCAAAGCATTTGTCGAGGATTCTGCGCATGTACTCGCTGCTTACCTTTCTTCTTTGTGCTTGTTTCTGGCACGGCGAGGCCTACGCCCGTGCCCGGGTCGAGGGCAGCCAGCTTTTGGACGACGCAGGCAGGCTTCTAAACTTGCGCGGTGCGAATGTCCTTCCCGTTGCGCCCGCCGGCGGCCTTGAGTCGGCCGACCTGCTGGCAATCCGTGCGCTGGGCGGTAACCTGGCGCGCCTGGCTTTCTTTTACGAGATGATTGCCCAACCCGGCGGGGATACTCAGGCGAAACTTGGCGGCGAAGGCCTGAAGCTCCTGGACGCGGCGTGCCGCTGGGCGGAGGACGCTGGGGTATGGTTCATCCTCGACTGCCATGTTCCGCCAGGTGGCTGCAATCCGGCTCCCTGGTGCGCGGGAGGAGCGCGGGCGCTCTTCACGCAAGAGCGCAACCAGGAGCTATTCGTGGAAATGTGGGCCGAGCTTGCCCGCAGGTATCGTCACCACAAGCATCTCCTCGCGTACGAGCTCATGAACGAGCCCGTGCTGCCCAAGGGCTATTCCATGGAGCAGTACCGCCAGCTTTGCCTGCGGGTCATTGATGCCATCCGCGCACAGGACCCGGAAGGGCTCATAGTCGTGGGGGGAGACAACTGGAGCAGCGCGAGGAGTTTGACTGACGAGCTTTTGCTGCCAAGACCGGGAGTGATCTACACCTTCCACTTTTACGAGCCCTCGGCTGTTCCATATGGCCAGGGGCTGTGGCTGGACGGCGTCTTCAGCACTGTCTACGGGCGTCCTTTCACCTACCCGGGCGTCTTGCCAGTCGCCATGCGCTGGATCAGCAATTCCCCCGAAGACTGGGGCGCCACGGGCGACACCGACTGGCACCTGCTCGAGCAAAGTTTCACGCCGCCCGATGACGCCAACTACGGCATGGTCCTGCTGCGGTCTACCAACAATGCTGGCACGGCCTGGTTTGACGAGGTCGAGCTCGTCTGCGACGGAGAGCCGGTGAGATTTGCGAAAACAACTACCTTTGATGAAGGCGCAGAGGACTGGTGGGTTGAGCGGGAGACTGCGGGCGAATTCAAATGGGATTCGCAGGTAGGCCACAGGGCACCCGGGTCGCTGCGCATAAGCGGCACAGATTCGTACAACGCCTTTTATAGCCGTCTGCACTTCCCGGCCAGGCCCGGAGCCAGATATACCCTGCGCTGCTGGGTCAAGACGGCAGGGGCCACGGGCCACACCTATCCGTGTGTGGCATGGTTTCACGTCAAGGAAGAGCACGTTGACGGAGAATGGATAGCCCAACAGATAAGCCCGGCTGTTAAGTTCCGCAGGCGTCACAATGTGCCAGTTTTCTGCGGTGAATTCGGGTGCACTCCAGCCACGCCGGGCGGTTATGGTCTGCGGTGGATCGAAGACGTCGCTACAGTCTTAAGCCGCGAAAACCTTCCGTGGACTTACTGGGTGTGGCGCGAGCAATTTCCGCCCGGCTCAATGGCCGTGTGGTGCAAGGAACCAGAGGGCCCGTACGTTTTGAACGGGTCTCTGTGGGAAGTGCTCTCCGGGCT
>JANZZA010000614.1 GCA_026419655.1 Armatimonadota bacterium
GCGCGGGGCTGAGGATAGTGGCTGTATTGGCCGTGCGCCGAAAAATCCGGCCCAGAAAGAAACATTGCCAGTGCAGCCGGCGGCGCCCCAAGCCCTCTCCCGCAGGGAGCGTTGGCGTCGCGTCTCCGCCAGGGAGCACGAGCATTTACGGGGAGGGGGTGCAGGGGGAACCCCGCTTTTTGCGCAAAGGGGGGTTCCCCCTGCTGGGGGAAACCCTTTGAAAAGGGTTCTCCCCCAGACCCCCTTCCTAAACTTTCCCATGCTGTTCCCACCACACCACATCACCGCATCGAAACTTCCAGCCCTTCCGGGTCAATGACAATGTTCACGCTGGCGCTCATCCGCCAGGGGTCACGCACAAAATCGAGGTATGGCGCGATGGTCGGCCCGGCGTTGACGCTGTTGTGAGCAAGGACGAGGGCGCCCGGAGCAAGCTTGTCATAGGCTGCCAGGAGTATTTGGAGGTATATACTTTTCCCGCCGCCAGGGCCACCGTCCGCGTCGAGATAGAGCAAATCTATTTGCCCATCGAAGGCCGTCACCACATCAACAGCGTCCCCTGCGATGACCTCCGCATGGCCTTCTGGGTCGAGACGCCGTACATTCTGCTGCGCGCGCTCTGCTTCGGCGGGCTGGATTTCCACGCCAATAAGACGCTCCGCCCGATAGCACGCGCCCGGCCCTACCGCCGCCCCCGCGTTGCAGATAAACGTATTCCCGCAAAAAATGCCTGCGGCAATCATGACGCGCGGCTGGTGAATGGCATTGATGGCGTATATCAGCCGCTGCATGCGGGGCGTTATGGCCGTCCAGGGTATCTCGAAGTTCTCGCGCACGGCCTGGCGAAGAGCCAGCAGCTTGCCGTGGTCGTAGCGCGTGTGCGGCAATATCCCGGCCTCGTGCAGGACGGCCAGTGCGGCGTCAACCACCGCCATCTCCCGCTCGATAGGCTCAATCTCTTGATGCGGGTTGCGAAAATCCATCCTGTAGCTGTCCCAGTCTTGAGTGCGAAACTCGCGTAACATCCTGGGTATCCCGTCCTTCGCATCCCGTCTTTCGCCAGGTTTCCCGTGCCCCGCGGCTCCTGAGCTGTTCTTCTCTCCACGGCTTCTTCCTGGCCCCAGCACAGGACGCCCGTCGGAGACAGCCCGAAAAAGTTTAGAAAGGGGGTCGGGGGGACAACCCTTTCCAAAGGGTTTCCCACAGGCAAAGCTTTTTCGGGCGCGGCTCTTCGCACCGCAGCGCCGACGGAAAATCATGATACCACTCGGGCGTGCCATTCACCTGCGCTTGCTTGCCCGCGCCCGCCGGGCAGATTCATAGGCCACGCTTCGCGGCAGGCCGTAGAGCGCAGTTAGGGCGGCGGCTATGCGGCCGGGCGGCAGCCCCTCCCGCGCCAGCCACGCCGCCAGTTCGCTGGCCGAGGGCTGTTTTGCCGCCGTCTCCACTGGCGCCCCTGGCCCGACAATCACCGTCACCTCGCCCTTCACTTCTCGCTGCGAAAGCTCGGCAGCTACTTCCTCGGCCGGCCCGAAAACAAACTCCTCGAAAACCTTTGTTAACTCGCGGGCGACTACAACCTGTCTCTCCCTACCGCCGACGGCTGCAATGTCGCGCAGCAGATCCTCGGCCCGCCCAGGTGCCTCATAAAAAACTACTGGCCAGGGGGCCGAAAGAAGACCCGCCAGAAACCCCCGCCGCTCTCCGGCCTTCCGCGGCGGATAGCCAGCAAACATGAATCGCCCGGCCGGCACTCCGCTGGCCGACAGGGCTACTACGGCTGCGCACGGCCCGGGTATGGGCACCACCTTGCACCCCGCCTGCCATGCTGCCGCCACCAGCTCTGCGCCGGGGTCCGAGATGCATGGCGTCCCCGCGTCGCTTATCAGCGCGACGCATTTGCCGGCCTTTAGCTCCTCGACAAGTTCCGCAAGCCGCTCAGGGGAACTGTAAGAGTGAAAGCTGGCGGTCCGCTTGCTCAGCCCCAGATGCCCCAGCAGTTTGGCGGCCCGGCGTGTATCTTCGGCGGCAATGATGTCCGCCTCGGCCAGGACGCGGCCGGCCCGTGCGCTGAGGTCTTCCAGGTTGCCTATCGGAGTGGCAACAACGTAGAGCACACCCTTACCGCCCTCCGACCGACGTGTGCTGGTCGGGTCGCGCTTATGTCCGGGCAAAGACATTGAACACTTTCTGGGGGAAACCCTTTGAAAAGGGTTCTCCACCAGACCCCCTTCCCAAACTTCTTACGCTCTGGGCAGGCCGGATTTTGGGGCGCCGGCCGGCTGTCCCACGGCACCACGATGCTGGCTAACCGATGCCCACACGCGTGGGTACAGGCCTCGTATCGCACGCTCACTTGACGCGCCAGAGCAAGGCCCACGTCGCACAAGGATCCAAGCTTCCCGCCAGCGCCAGCCTCTAATACCCCCAGTCGCGGGGATAGCGGAAATCGCGGTCTACGGTGCGCTGCGAAATCTTAGCCACCACAGGCGTGCGCCGCTTATACTGATTCCGCCTGATTAGCTCGACTACCCGACGCACAAAATCTGCTGCAAACCCGTCCTCTAGGCAGCGCTCTGGCGGCCAGCGGAGGTCCACCAGGCGGAAAAGAAGCCTGTCCACCTCGGCGTAGGTAAACCCCAGCTCACCCTCATCGGTCTGGCCGCGCCACAGGTCTGCGCTTGGGGGCTTGTGGATTATGCTCTCGGGGATGTTCAGGTGAGCCGCCAGTTGCCGCACCTGCGTCTTATACAGGTCGCCGATGGGCGCCACCGCGCTGGCCATGTCGCCCCACAGGGTCGTGTAGCCCAGCAGCCATTCTGTCTTGTTGGACGTGCCGACGACCAGAGCCTGCCAGGCAGCCGAAAAGTCATAAAGGATGGTCATCCGCTCGCGGGCCATTTTATTGCCGCGCCGGCGCTCGTCGGCGCCCGGAAAGCGGTCAAAATAGGCATCAATCTGCGGCGTGATGTCAACCAGAGCCGTCTGAATCCCGAGCTGTTCAGCGAGTGTGGTGGCGTCCGCGAGACTGTCTGGGCTTGAAGTTTTATAAGGCATCATCAGGCCGAGGACATTTTCCGGCCCAAGGGCGCGGGCTGCCAAAGCTGTGACCACTGACGAATCTATGCCGCCTGACATGCCGACTACGGCGCGACTAAAACCCACCTTCCCTATCTCGTCGCGCAGGAACCCCACGAGCATCTTCTCAACAAGCCCGCAGTCCAGCTCAAGCTCGGCCACGGAAGATCCGCTCCAGTTCCCGCCAGGTCACTTCGTCACGCTCGTCGGCCACCAGCGGCGAGGCTATCCTCGCCGAATCCAGGTCGCGCAGGTCAATGTGGCAATCCACCAGGGCTTCCTCGAGTATGGGCGCCCGCGCCAGAACCTCACCGCCTGGCCCCCAGACTCCAGACCCTCCCCAAAACGCCACGCCATCTTCCCAGCCTACCCGGTTGCAGAAAACCACGAAGCTTTGCGTCAGGCGCGCATAAGTCGCCAGCATATCCTCCCAGGCTGCCTGGCCGGCCATGCGGCCGACCGTGATCCCCCGCGCAGGGCTGCAGGAGACAGCGATGAGCATGTCCACGCCCTGCCGGGAGAGCAGCAACGGCACCGACAAGTGCCAGGCATCCTCGCAGATCATCAGCCCGGCGCGCCAGCCGCCAGCGTCAAAAGCCCTGACTGCATCACCGGGCGTGAGATAGCGGCCCTCGTCAAACATGCCGTAGGTAGGCAGGTACAGCTTGCGGTGAACATGCCGCACGGCTGCATCAGCCATGAACGCCGCCGCGCAATACAGCCGCGCCTGGCTGTCCCGCTCCACAAAACCCGCCACCACGCGCATCGGCCCCGCAGCTTCCGCCAGTACTGCCAGCTCGCGCCCGTCCGCTGGCAGGGCCATGTCGGCCACAAGGTCGCGCAGGTAATAGCCCGTCAGAGACAGCTCGGGGAAGACGAGCAAGTCCACGCCGTCAGCACGGGCTGCCGCTATGAGCTGGCTATGCAGGTCCAGGTTGCGCGCCAGATCGCCCAGTCGCGGCGCAATCTGGGCCAGCCGAATCCTGACCTTGGTTCGCCGCTCGCTCATTGGCCACGCGCCACCCGCCATGAACTGCCCCGCCCGGAAGAGGCCACCCCGCTAACCACCGGGCGGGATTGTGATGGGCATTCCCATGCCGCCCGGCATTTCCTGCTGGCGCTTGGCAAAGTCGTTCAGCCAGGCCTGCTCCTGGGCCGCCAGCTCCTTCTGGCCCAACTCCTTGAACTTGTCTTTCAGCCGCAGGTGGATGAAATAGCTGGAAAAGTCCGGCCGCACAGCCCATTCCGACGCCGCGCGGTACTCTGTCAGGGCTTCGTCCTTGCGCTTGAGGTCCATCAGCAAATCGCCGAGGGCCATGCGCACGTCCGCCATCCGCGCACCCTGCTCCGTGCCAGCGACCTGCTGCAGCAGCTCCACCGCCCTGTTCTTGTCGCCCTTGTCGCGGTAAAGCATGGCCAACTGATAGGCGGCGTCCACGTTCTGCGGGTCCTGCCGCACCGCCTCTTCCAGGTCCGCCATGGCCTCGTCCTGCTTGCCTTCGCTGAGGTTCTTATAACCACGTAGCTCGGCGTCAACAATGGTAATCTGCGTCTGCTTGCGAAGCTCCTTCAGGTAAGCTGGCCATGCGGCGCCCTTTCGCTTTTGCAGCTCCTCGGCGCGATATTTTTCCTTGTTCTTCTCGAAATCCGCCGGTAGCTTGGACCGCCGCTCGGTGACCTGAATGATGTGATAGCCAAAGTCCGTTTTGACAACTTCCGATACCTGGCCTGGCTTGAGGGCAAAGGCAGCCTGCTCAAATTCGGGCACCATTGTGCCTGGCCTGAACCATCCCAGGTCGCCGCCCTGCTTGGCACTGCCCTTGTCGTCGGAAAACTCCCTGGCGAGCTTGGCGAAGTCTGCCCCCTTCTTTATCTGAGCCAGAAGGTCCTCAGCGCGTTTGCGGGCAAGGGCGTCGGCATCCAGGTCTGCTGGCGGCTGCTGATTGCGCTTCTTGTAGTCGGCCTCGATGCGTTTTTTCTCCTCGGACGGCCGGATGAGGATGTGGCGAGCCTTGATTTCCTCGAAGGAAGCCCTCAGCTCCGCGTCGGTGACCTGCACCCGGCTCTCGACCAGCTCGCGAAGTTTGTCCACAAGGAGCATTTTGCGTATCGCGTCCAGGTCGCCAAGCTGCTCGTCGCGGATCTTTTGTTTGAGCTGCTCGTAGGTCATGCGCTTGCGGTCGAGGTACTCTTTAAGGTCGCGCTTGGTGGGAAAGCGGGCCTGGATTGCCTGCTCAAGCATTTCCTCGCGCTTCTGCTCAACCTCTTTACCAGAGACCTTGATGCCCTCGTGCTTGGCTGCTTCAAGCTCCAGGATGCTGTCAATGAGTTGCTCTAACGCCGACAATTTTGTCATGGGGCGGCTTGAGACTGGTGATTCATCGTAGCCAGTGCGAAGAAGCTCCCTTTCGAACTGTTCGCGAGGAATCTCTTTGCCTCCTACCACAGCCACTACGGCAGATACGCGGCGGCCACCCTGCTCACTCTGAGCGCTCCTGGCACGCCCAGCCGGCCCGAAAGAATAATATGCACCGACGACGAAGATGATGACGATACCCCAGAATACTACCTGTACGGGCGTGCCGAAACTGAGGTGCTTGCGGCCGAAGCGCAGCCGCAGGGGCTTTCGAAAAAACTTTCGCATCCGCATAATGGACATGCTCAGCCGACCACCTTAACCTTGCCACATTCTGGGGGCTAACAAGCCAGGCTAGCCGCGAGGCCACCAAAACGAGCAGCCCCGCGGGTGCCGTGCGCCCCTAAGCTCGCCGCCCTGGCGAGCAGGTGGGTGCCTGGCTACAGGCTTCCGGTGCGGCCGCACGGGCTGCGCCTGCCACCTGCAGACCCCGGCTCCCTCTAAGCTTTTTGGCGCTTGGCTTAGGTTGGACGTCACGAACACCGCAGGGCGCCAACACCTAGCATAGCACCAACCCTTCCACCAAGCAACAAGGCACGCCACCAGGTAGTGTCAAGTATTGTGTGTAAAATGGCGGATGGGATGAGTGGCCCAGGGGTGGTTGAGATAGCAAAAGACGGCCAGGAGGATGCGTTCCAGGCTGGCCTGGTTGACGAAGCAGCTAATGGGCCGGCTGCGCCGGAGCACTTCTACAAAGATGTGTTCGAGGGGTTGGTAGTGCGCACCAGGCTGCGGTGCTCGGGCGGTAGATGGAAACAGGTGAGGAGCTCATCAATGTCGCGGGCCAGGCAGGCCACCGCCAGCGGGGAGTATCCAGCTTTGTCAGGAGTTTCTTTCAGCAAAGAGAAAGTCAAGCGCGAAGAAACACCTCGGCGACTGTTGTAACATCCGGTGTCAACTTTCCTGGACCGATCAAACTGCACAACGCTGTACGACCGACCTTTTGCCCGCGATTTCCTCTGACGGCTGGGAAAACGATTTTTGCAAGAGCCTCCTCAGAAAACCCAAATACTCACTCCCCCTCTGGTCCGGTCTCTTGCCAGCGAGCACACCAGGCTCTAAAAGCT
>JANZZA010000580.1 GCA_026419655.1 Armatimonadota bacterium
CCGCTGGACAGCGCCGGCTTCCTGCAGAAGACCTTGCCCAGGCTAGTTGGTCGGTACTTCGGACGGCCGCTGTGCTCTCACCGGCGGATAAAATACTTCTCCCGCGTCTTCGGCCCCTTCCGGAAAAGCACGCCCCGGAAGCCCTCCCGACGCCCGAGCAACCTCTGAAGGCCGAGAATTTTCTGAGCCGCCTGGCCCTTACGCTTCAGGTCCAGGACCTTCGCCACATGCCTCCTGAACAGGTAAAGCCCCACCCGGCGGCCGCCAGTTTCCCCGGCGCCGTTCCGCCACACGCTCCGCGCGTCGAGAAAATGCTTCAGGTTGACACTGGCGTACCCGCCTGGCATTCAACCGGCCTCTATGCTGCTCCTGGCGAGGTCATCGAAGTCGAGGTGCCCGAAACCGCCTCTGTCCAAGGCCTGTCGGTCCAGATTGGCTGTCACACCGATACCCTTTGGCACCTGGATTCCTGGGCCCGCGCACCGGACATTGTGCGGTCTTTTCCACTCACGGCGCCCCTGACCAGAGCTGCCAGTGCTTTTGGCGGTCTCATTTATCTGGTCGTACCAGACGGCTGTGGCTTGGACCGTCTCACGGTCACTATTCGCGGCGCCGTGGAAGCTCCGCACTTCATCCTCGGCCGCACCACGCCGCAAGAATGGCGCGATGCAGTGCGCAATCGTCCTGCCCCGTGGGCCGAACTTGAGTGCAGCAAGGTCATCATAACCGTTCCGTCCGAGAACCTGCGCCAGCTAGATGACCCGGTGCCGCTCATGGAGCTCTGGTCGTCTATCCTCGACGCTTGCGCATCTCTGGCTGCCGTGCCTCTTGAGCGCGTGCGCCCTGAGCGCTTCGTGACCGATGTCCAGATAAGTGCTGGCTATATGCACTCGGGCTACCCCATAATGACCTTCCTCGATGTGGCGCCGCTATTTGCAGACCGCGAGGAACTTTTCCGTCGCGCCGCCGACGGAGGCATCTGGGGGTTTCTTCACGAGCTGGGCCACAATCACCAATCACCCGACTGGACCTTCGACGGCGCCGGCGAGGTAACCGTAAATCTCTTTTCGCTATACATCCTCGACCGCGTCTTCAACGTCCGCCAGGCCGGCCACCCAGCCGTCGTGCCTGCCGAACGCCAGCGAGTCATGCGTGAATACTTTGCCGCCCCAAGCTTCGAGAAGTGGAAATCCAATCCGTTTCTGGCGCTATACATGTACATGCAGCTTCAAGAGGCCTTTGGTTGGGAAACTTTCAGGAAAGTCTTTGCCGAATACCGAAGCTTGGCGGACGCGCAGCGGCCCAGGACCGACGATGAGAAGCGCGACCAGTGGCTGGTGAGGTTTTCGCGGACGGTCGGGCGGAATCTGGGGCCCTTTTTCGAGGCGTGGAGTGTGCCAACTTCCGAGGCCGCCCGTGCAGCCATTGCCGACCTTCCGCCCTGGCTTCCCCCCGACTTCCCACCGCGATGAGATGTTTGAGAAGACTAGCAGGCCTGTACTCGCAATGTCCAATGCTGGAACTCAGGAGGTGCTGGCTGGCCTGGGGTCTCTTCTGTCAGGCCATGGCCACGATGGCGTCCCGCTGCGGGCTTCGTGGGCACAGCTGGCTTCCACGCCTATACTCACTGCACGCGCGGTGCTCGCAGCGGCGGCTTAGCGCACGAGCGCGTCTGTTTGGTTTCCTCTGATGACCACCGGTGGCCCGGTGGCGAGAGCACGGCTGAGGCCAGCGGCGCCACAAGCCCTTTCCAGGTAGTCCGGGCGAGGGCTAAGCTGGGCTGGTTGGATGCCCTGAGCGGCGCGATATGCCTCAATGAGCCGCCAGCCGACAATATCTGCCGCCACAGGGTCGGCAGAGGCTAGCACACCGCCGTAAGGCCACCGCGGCGGCAATTGCCTCTCGCGGTCAGCGTTTGCGGAGGGCGCTTCGAACGGGGGCTGGAGTGCGTCCACGATACACAGCTTCATCTTCGCTCGGACCGTGGCTCGCCCTGCCATGTCCAGCAGCCGTTCTGGGTTTGCGAGAGCCTCCTCGCGGTCGGGGTAATCCACCAGGGACAGGTTGTTAGCCAGGCAGCCCCAAAGGCCGAGGCGACGGTGAGGTTTGAGGCGGGCGAGATTGATGAGTACATCGCAGTAGTCAAGAGCGACGCGGCTGAGGCCATTGCGAAAACCTTCGGAAGCGGTGCCGATGACCCGCACACCGCCATCTTCTTTGCGCACCAGCAGGCCGGCCCGATAAATATCATGGTCGTCGGCGGCATAGACGCAAACCCGGCTGGGCGCAACACCAGCCTTCACAAGCTCATCAATGAGCACGTCCAGCAGCACCATACTGACAGGCGGCCAGGAACAATCTGCCTGGATGCCCACGCTCTGGACAGGTCTTATGTTCGCCGCTGTCCACGCTGCCATGTCTTTGCCTGTCAGAGCCTCGATGGCGAGATTGAGGGCTTGTCGGGCGGAGATGTCAGAAATTTTCCCTTCGGGATAGAATATGCGCGGCGTGAAGGGGCCAAGTGGCAGCAAAAAATCCGCAACGCGGCCAATACCTACCGTTGGATCGGGCGGCGGCCCAGGGGCTGCCGCCAGGGTTAACATCGTAATGGCGGCGATGGTTGCCAGCATTTTCAGGCATGCGGGCTGTTGTGCTACGTGCCCCCGCGTCCTTCTTGGACACTTTTGCGGCGGCTGAGTTGCGCCACCGCGGGGTAGTTCCCGGCTACAGCGCGCTGGGGGCGGTAGGAACACGCAGCAGAGAACCGAAATGGGCAACACCTTAACTGGCCTTTGGTGTCAGTTGTTCTTGTCGTGAGGGGAAGCCGCAGTTTACGCACTTTTGAACAAGGGCGAGGGGCTGACGGGTGAGCGAAGAGCTGCTGGAACTCGAGGAAGCACGTTCCATCCTTTTGCAAGCAGCGCCCACTGGTGGTACCGAGGCGCGTCTTCTCTCCGACGCTATGGGTTGCGTTATTGCCGAGGAAGTAGTCGCGGACAGGCCAATCCCTCCCTACGACCGCGCGGCCATGGACGGCTATGCGGTGAGGGCGGCGGACATCGCGGCCGCCAGTGGTGTGTCACCTGTCGCGGTCACGTGCGCGGGCGAGGTATTGCCAGGCAGGCCATGGCCCGATGTGCTGCGCCCCGGCACTTGCGTCGCGATTATGACCGGCGCTCCGGTTCCACGCGGTGCTGACGCAGTTGTAGAGGTAGAGGCCACGCAAACAGGCCAATGGACAACTTACGGCGAGGTTCATTTCTCGGCGCCTGTGCAGCCGGGGCGCAACATTTCCCCCTGCGGCGAAGACGCTGAGGCTGGCCAGTTGCTCTTGGAACCTGGTGCAGAGCTGTCGCCGCAAGTGTGTGGGCTGTTGGCCCTGTGCGGTCATACCACGGTGACCGTTTACCGCCGGCCACGGGTGGCTTTGTTGTCCACCGGCAACGAAATCGTCCCACCCGATGTCCTGCCATCGCCTTATCAAGTGCGAGACGCTAACCGTGCCATCATCATGGCCGTTCTTGCACAGTACGGCTTTGCTCCGACCCTTGACCTCGGCATTGTGCGCGACGACACTGGCGATATCAGGGCGGCGCTTGAGCGTGGCCTGAAGTGCGACGTGCTGCTCACTTCGGGGGGCGTGTCGCGCGGCACGACCGACTTGCTACCCCAGGTGCTGGAGAGTTTAGGTGTTTCCTGCCTTTTCAATGGAGTTGCTACTAAGCCTGGCAAGCCTTTGTGGGCGGGCATTGCCCCCGGCGGCTGTATGGTGCTCGCCCTGCCAGGAAATCCGCTCGCTGTGCTCGTACACATGTATGAGATGGCGGTGCCGCTGCTGAGGCGAATGTCAGGCCATTCTGTCCCGGTACTTCCGCTCCTTTCTGCGACGCTTACTGAGGGCATTTCCGTCAAGGGTGGCAGGTTGACTTTACAGCCTGCTTGTGTCGAGGGCGGGGGAGAGGAAGGCTTTCGGGCGACCCCGCTTCCCAGCCATGGCTCTGCTGACCTGGTAGGCATGGCGCGCGCTAATGGGTATATTTTCCTGAGGCCAGAGAAAAAGACGTGGGCGGCAGGTGAGCGTGTAGAGGTGCGCGCGTGGTAATTTTGTTACGTGGCCGCAGGCGGCGTTACCCGGAGCCGTGTGTCCCGAAAGCAGCGCTCACAAGCTTGCTACTGGGTCTAGAGGATACCCCTTTTCAATGGGGACTGTAGTAAAGGCCAGGGTTTGTGCACAGGGCAGAAAGTGCGCAACGCCCTGCGCCGGATCTTTTGCCCACGATTGCGTCTGGCACGGAGAAGCGATTCTTGCAACAGTGTCCCGGCGGCGGTCTAGCTGACCGTTGCAAAACTCGCCTTGACATAGCTGCTAGGCCGTAGGCCGCGCGAGCTATCGCCCGTAAGTTATACCGCATGGGCGTGACTCACTCGGGAAGCCAGGTTTCTGCAGCAGTCACGCCAGAAAAGACGCTTTGAAAATAAGGCCGTGTCCCAGTTGATGCCTTATCAGGCCATACGCGCAAGGCCAAATAGGCCGGGGCCCGCGTGCTTTGATTACTTGCGGGTCTCAATAACGGGTCGCTGTCAGTTGAGTTGCGTTTACTGCCGGCCCGAAAAGCAGTCCCGTGAGGGGCACGGGCTACCGCTGGACACGCTTGTCGAGTTGTGCCGGGCGTTGTGTGCGGTGACGCCTATCCGTAAAATCCGCCTCACCGGCGGTGAGCCGCTGCTGCGCCCGGACTTGCCTGACCTTGTCGCGGCGCTCAAGACCTTGCCCTCTCAGCCAGAGGTAGCCCTGACGACCAACGGCCTGCTTCTGGAGCAGCGTGCGACGGAGCTAAAGCTGGCAGGTCTGGACCGCATCAACGTCAGCTTGATCTCCCCCGACCCGGTTAAGTACTCGCGGCTGACTGGCGGTGCTGCCGTTGAACAAGTCTTGCGGGGGCTGGCCGCGGCACGGGGAGTGGGTTTTTGTAACACCAAGATAAATACGGTGCTCACGCGGCACCTCGACACGGGTCAGGTGCGTGGTTTGCTGGCTGTAGCTGCCGAAAACCATGCCGTGCTGCGCTTTATCGAGCTAATGCCTCTCGGTGTCCCGCGGGAGTCGTACAGGCGTTTATTCCTGCCGGCGTCGGCTGCCCGCGAAATGCTTCGCGAGGTGGCAGATGTTACCGGCCCGCTACCCGAAGAGTCGGCTGGGGCCGGACATCCACGCTATGTGGCCGAGTTTGAGGGCGGGCAGATCGTAACAGTAGAGATGATTATGCCCGTCTCACAGCCTTTTTGCGGCGGTTGCCGTCGGCTGCGGGTGAGCAGGAACGGATGCCTTTTGCCGTGTCTGTTATCGCCCGTCCGTCTGCCGCTGGTTGGCGTGAATGGCACGGTGCCGGAGCCAGGGGAGCTCAGAAGCCTGCTCGACCGGGCGTCAGCGCTCAAGGGCCGTGCCGGGCTAGAGGTACCGGAGCGCATGTGGGCTATTGGTGGGTGAGGATTGGCTCGCCCAGATGGGTGGTCAACCACCCTGTGCGTGGGCGAGCGGTGGTCTCCACCTCTGCTCAGTGCGCCAAGAACGATACGGCTGCTCTCTCTGCAGAAGCCAAAAAAAGTTTGGGAAGGGGGTCTGGGGGAGGACCCTTTTCAAGGTGTTTCCTCCAGAAACAAACAGGTTTGGCAGTCCTGTCCTTTTTTGCTGTGCAACGGAGTGTTTTCGAGGCGGATAAAGAAGCGCGCGATGATAGACATTTCGGGGAAGGAGCCTACCACTCGGATGGCCGTGGCCGTGGCGCGGGTGC
>JANZZA010000583.1 GCA_026419655.1 Armatimonadota bacterium
CCAGGGCGGCGACGCCGACCTTGCCGAAATCCGCCAGGTAGGCTTCATGCTCAACGGCGGCCCAGCACGTGGGTCGGCCTTCTTCGACGACCTGATGACGACACCACGGGCGCAGGAAGGTCTGGAGGGGCAGCCCACGGCCATAACGCCAAGCCGCGACGGCCTGAACGATAAGGTCACGGCGACAGCGGCGCCCATCCGTCCTGGCCAGGTGGTCACCGTTGAGGTGATTTCCGACGGGCGGGTGGTCCGCACACTTTTGCCTCCCACTGCGGCTCAGCACCCGCGCATCGAGGTCTCCTGGGATGGACGCAGCGACGATGGGCGCAGGCTCCCTGAAGGCCAGTACGTCATACGGGCGACCTTCCGAAGCCCTGGTGAGGGCCGCGAGGCGGAAATGGCAAAGGAGCAAACCGTCATGCTTTCTAACCGCCCGGCCTGGCCGGCAATCAAATACACATCCGCGCCGTTTTTCCCGATTGGGGTTTGGTTTGAGGGCTGGCCAGCCGCGGCCGATTATCCTTCCGACCCGAAGGGCGCAGAAAAACACTACGACCGCTGCTTTGCGGACCTGGCGGCCCACGGCCTTAACAGCGTCGCCGTGCCCAACTGCCCGGAAAACCTCTGGGAGACGCTCCTGCGGTCGGCGGAGCGCCACGGCATCAAGGTGGTCCTCGAGATACGCCCGCTGGTGGAGTTAGTTTCCAGCAGCCGTCCCCCAGACGAGCAGCAAATAGATGACGCCGTTACCGCTACAGTGAAGCGGCTATCGCACTACGACAGCCTCTTGCGGTACCAGATACGCGACGAGCCGCCGCCGGAAATGATTCCCAACTGGGTAGCTGTCCAGCGCGTCCTGGCCGCTCGTGATCCGAAACATCCAGCCTTTAGCTGCTTCTGCCATATCGAGTCGGTGCGGCTGGTCCGACAATCAACCACTCTCCCCGAAGTGGTTTTTGATATTTATCCGTTCCGCGCAGACACCCCGCCCGGCGACACGGGCTACTTCTTTCCCGCGCTGCGCGGTTTTTGCGAGGCGGCAGGCGAGCTTCCCAAATGGGCCGTGCTGCAGAGCTTCGCCATGCCAGGCATCTGGCGCTACCCGACACCCGAAGAGCTGCGCTGCACCGTCTACTCATCTCTGGCCGCTGGCGCCACAGGAATTTTCTTCTTCATCTACCAGACCATGTCCAACCGTCCCGATAAAATGGACGGGCTGGTAGACACCGAGGGGCGCCCTCGTCCACTTTACGCCACCGTGGAGCAGCTTGCCCGTGAACTGAAAAGACTCGCGCCCGTGCTCCTGGGCCTGCGGCCTGTCGGCTCCACTCACTGGCCCGGCGATAAGGGCCTGCCGGTTGTCTTCACCCATTTCACCGACCGCAAGGGCCGCGCCTATCTCATCATCGCCAATAGCAGCCCCACCGCGGCCGTGAAGGTGCCCCTGCAGGCCATCCTTGCGAAGAACCGAATCAGCCTCACCGACCTGCTCACCGGAGAGGAATTCGTGCTGCAGGCAGGGACATCCAACCTGCCCCTTCCGCCGGGCGGCGGCCGCGTGATGTTAATGCAATGACGCCATCGCGCCGTATGGATCACTGAAGAGGAAAACCTGACTGGAGCGCACCGAACCTTTTTCCTGCGGGCTTGTGGCATGGTGCCAAGGGAGAGACGAAAGCTGGCAGCGACGGACTTTTACGAGGAATTTCACAGTGCGGCGTCGGCCCTGTCGAGGATCCCCGGCGCGAAAAACTTCACCTATCGGCTGCTGTTTTCCGTAATTGACAGGCACGTGGCAGCGGGCAACAAGGTGCTGGACGTTGGCTGCGGCGTAGGCGCAGTGAGCCTGTACCTGGCCCACCGCGATGCCATCGTGCACGGAATAGACATTTCCGCACAGGCTATTGCGGCATGTCGCGCTGCGGCAGAAGCTCTAAACTTGGCGCACAGGGCTTCTTTTGAGGTTGGGAGCTTTCCAGGGAAGCCGATTGCCGGCCCCTTCGATGCTGTGCTATGTCTCGAGGTGCTCGAGCACTTGCCCGACGACCTTGCCGCACTCAAGGCGATTTATGACGGTCTAGCGCCCGCCGGAGTGTTGATACTTTCCGTGCCCTCAGCAGCGGCGCCCCTGCACAGACTTCGAGCAAGATTGTTCCGCAGAGACGCCTTCGATGAGGCAGCGGGGCATCTGCGGCGCTATTCGCTGGGCCAGCTAACCGACTTGCTGCGTATGGCCGGCTTTGCGGTGGAAGAGACTGTCCGCGCTGAAGGGATTCTGAGGAATCTTCTCTTTACGACCCGGCTGCGATCCTGTCTAAGGCTGATGCGATGGTGGCTTGCCGACGTCTTCACCGTGCTGGACAATGCGACCGTTCGTCTTTTCGGCGAGTCTCAGCTTATTGCCGTGGCCCGAAAACCCGGGGCGGGCATGGAACCCGGCTAAGCTTCTCTTGCCAGGGAAAGCGGAAACCCTATGCTGCGCCAGACACCCGTCAGCACAGTGATCCCCAACCGCAACGGCGCCGATTTATTGTGCGACACCCTGCCGCCGCTGTTGGCGGAACTGGCACATCCCAGCGACGAAATCCTTGTTGTTGATGATGCCAGCCAAGACGGCAGCCCTGAAAGGCTGGTGCGCGACTTCCCGGGCCTTCGAATCCTTGCTCTGCAAGAAAGCATCGGCTTTGGGGCGGCCTCGAACCTGGGTTTCCGCGAAGCTCAAAACGACCTGGTCCTTCTCCTCAACAGCGACATGCAAGTGACCCCTGGATCTGTCGCCACGCTTGTGGCGGATATGTCTGCACCGGATGTCTTCGCGGCCGGCCCGACCTATGTCCAACCCGACGGCTGTCTTACCCCTGCGCCTACTGCAAGCGACCTGTGCGAGCACATCGGCGCGCCGGCCGGTGGTGGCATCTTTCGCCGCGACCTCTTCCTCTCTCTCGGTGGCTTCGACCCCCTCTACTATCCCTTCTACTGGGAAGACATAGACCTGGGGTGGGCAGCCTGGCGGGCCGGCTGGCGCATTGTCTACGACTCCCGCGTTACCTTCCTTCACCTGGGCAGCGCCACTATCAGCAAGCTTTACCACAAGCGCTACGTCGCCCGCGTCCGTGCCCGCAACCGGTGCCTCTTCGGTTGGAAAAACTTCTCGGCCCCATGGCTGAGGCGGCGGCATGCGCTTGCGGTGTGGCGCCACATCCTGGCCGATATCTTGCGCCGCGGCGATTTCTCCAGTTTCCTCGGCCTGCTGGATGCCCTGCGGATGTACAGACTCGCCACACAAGCAAGGCCCAGAACGCCACCAGCCCGCTCCGACGAAGAGATTCTCGCGCACCAGCCCGGGGGACTGGCTACCCTTCTGCGGCTGTGAGAACGCCACCGCACCAGCCACGCCCGGTCAGCCCTTGCGACGCCCTGCGCCCGGATCCCTGGCGTAGCCTAGTTGAAGTTACTGCCCGCGCCCTGCCTATAAGCCTCACAGGTACCCCAGCCCTCTCAGCCTATCCTGTAAGAGCGCCTTTTCTTCCTCGCTATAGTCCACCTCGCGCCTACGTATCGGCTCGGGCCAGGGGTCTGCGTACTGAACAGGCCGCTGTTTCCGCGTTTCGGCACAAACTGCTTCGACAATCGGCTGACCGTCCATATCCGAGGGCACGGCCTCGCCCAACAGGTAAAGAGCGGTCGGCGCAAAGTCTCGCAGCCAATGCTCCCGCAGAAAGCATCCTTCCTGCACACTGGCCCCGGCCATGAAGAATATGCCCAGATAGGAATGAAAATCGCAGCTAGGTTCCACCTCGATGACCACCTGGTCCCAAGCGTCAATTAGGGCCGTCATCCTCGTGCCGAACATTCTGCCGCATACCGTCAGGTAACGGTCTTCACAAGCGAGTGCCACCAAATCTGGCCCCTCAGTCGCGTGAGGCCCGGAGTATATTTCGGAAACGTCCAGGACGCCGCGGTACACTGGGCGGCCGGTGAACGGATCGGTAATGGACATGAGGAGGGACTCTATCTCCCGTTTCAGCCGTGGAACCTCTTCCGGGCTGACAACCCCTTCCGGGTCGCGCCCAGCCACGTTGAGCCGTATCTGGCCGTAAACACCCCACGGCGCGGCCCGAGTTCTTGACCAGTCTACTGTCAACCGTTCCTGGTAACTCGAGAGGCCTGGACGAAGGCGTTCCGCCACAGGTCTCAGGAGTCTAGCAAAGGTGGGCATGAACCGCTTATAGGCACGCCAGACCCTCAACACCCTGCTCGCCACCGCCCGCTCTCGCTCAACCCTTTCCTTGTCCGCCGCGTTCACAGGCTTGTAGGCCAAGAGACCGCTGTCCAGAAACACCTTCTCAAGATTAACCACACGGTCCACGACCGCTCCCCCGTGGTCTGATACCACCATGATGTAAGTCTGCGGCGACGCCCACTCCTCGAGGATAGCTCCGACTTGCTCATCCACGTGCCGGTAGGTTTCGGCCACAACGCCATCCAAGGCCAGGCTTTCGGGTTGGGCGGGCCGCATCTCCGCGGCCAGCGCGTTGTGCTGCGCCCAATCCGTCACCTGGAAGTTCACCATGCATACGTCGCACTGGAAAGCACGAAGCAGCACATGGGTACCGAGAGTTACCAGTTCAGCCCGCCGCCTGAGGGCCGCCCGCTGATTTGCATCCGCGGGCGGGTGCTCCAGCAACAACTCAAAGTCCTCACCTGTCTCTGTAAGCAGTTCATAGGCCCCCTGGGGCCATGCCGCGGCTGGTCCGAAACACGGCGCGGACAAGCCTGCTACCTGAAACCCGCTTAGCGGCTCTGGCGGGTAGGTTACGGGCAGATTAAACGTGCCAACCCGATAGCCCACGTCGCTGAGGGCACGAAACATTGTGGTGGCGCACCGCCGGGCCGCCACCGGCACTGCTATTTCC
>JANZZA010000641.1 GCA_026419655.1 Armatimonadota bacterium
ATTACAGGTGAGATGGGGATGCTGAGCCGGGAAGCGCGAGTAGTAATAAAGCATTCCGTGGTGGCATTTGCCGAAAAGATTAATGGAGTTGACGCGGGCACGCTTGAGAGTCTCCACGAACTCGTCTGCGTCAAACTCCGATCCAATGCCGGGTATCTTCTCGGACGTGTGGAAGTCAAGATGCACGTGACGGAACCTTAGCTTGTGCATGAGGATTCTCCTCCTTGTGCCACCGCGGACGACTTGTCGCTGACCACTTTGACCATTCAGTTGACTTGGCCGGCGATTTCGAGCTTTTCCCCCGCGTAGGGGAAGCACATCATAGGCCGCGATTTGAGGCGGGGCAAAAACGGTCTTAATTTTGGGAGTAATCAGTTTACTCAGGATTTTGTTTCAGGCAGAAAACACTAAGGCCCTGAGAATCACCCCGGTGGTCCGCACCAAAACCCGTGTTGACGCATAAAGGGCCACAAAAGTGTATGAAGTTCTGTGTGCCATCCTTTGCCTGTGAGCGTACCTCCGAGGCGCTGCAGAAACTTTTCCAACAGCATCCTGAGAAAACCGAATACTCCCCCGAGTTAGGGAGTACTCCATTTCCTCAGGATATTGATTATGCCTCTCACACGTCGGCGTTTGGCGCCCGGCTGCGACCCCAACAGCGGCAGGCAGTGCTGGGGCCGCCAAGGGGATGCCTAAACCCGGCGGCACATGACAGCCCGTCGCAACGACAGCAAAAGGCTTAGGAATGACATATGAGTAGAACTCCGCCCGAGAAGTTGCCGTAAGCAAGGAGCACGTGGAGGAACTTTTGCCCAGGCAACTGTCATGCGCCAGCACGATCTTGCGAAAACCGACCAGTCCCGCGCCCTGACTTCTGCTCGACTTGCTTCCGCCATGATGCGGCTGTCGCTGTGTCTAACGCAGTGCCGCAGAGACATCTCCCTTTGAACTTCGCTCTCCAAGCTGATCCTCCGCTCCTTCTCCCTCCCGTCTGAAGGAAAATCCTGAGATGACTGTTGCAAAAGCCGCCTGAGCGGCGGCAGGAAATGGGCGCAAGCAGGAGACATCCTGGGAGTGCGGGCCTTCACATCGCAGTTGATGTGCGAACAGGTCGTGGAAAGCGGGTTGAGGCGGACGCAGAACGACCAGCTCGATGAGCCCGAAGACGTTAAGGTTATCCCCGAGGCTCCGTTCCCAAACTTTTTAATCCCGCCTCTACGGCGCGCACCAGCGGACCGACGCTCCGGCGGCTACTGTGCCAGCTCCTCGTTCACCATGGCCCGGCCGAGACCGTCAAGCAAGTCCGAGGCGATAATGGAGCGCGGGTCGCGGCCTTCGGCGGCCAGGTCGGCGGCCCGGCCGTGGTAATACACGCCGGCGATGGCAGCCTGTTCAGGGCTGGCCCCGCCTGCCAGGAAGCCGGCAATGACGCCGGTGAGCACGTCACCCATCCCCGCTGAGGCCATGCCATGGTTGCCCGTGGCATTGATCCATGCCTGCCCATCCGGGCGGGCGACAATCGTCCCGGCACCCTTGAACACAACCACGCACCTGAATAGACCGGCCGCCGCCCGCGCTGAGCCAAGCCGGTCAGCCTGCAGCGTCGGCACGTCGGCCTGCAGCAGCCGCGCGAGTTCCCCCGGGTGCGGCGTGATAATAGTCGGTCCCGGCCGCTGGGTAAGCACGCCCGGGTCCACGTCCGCCAAGCAATTCAGGCCGTCGGCGTCTATAACCAGCGGAGCCTCGATTGCGGCCACCAGCCGCTGAACAAGCTGGGCCGTCTCCGGGTGACGGCCGATACCTGGCCCCAAGGCGACGGCCTGACAGGTGGCCGCGTGCTCTAAAGCCTCCTCGGCCGCCCTGCTCGAAAGCGAGGCACCCTCGGTTTCCGGCATGGGCAGGGTGATTGGCTCGGTGCATTTGGCCTCCAGTATTGGATTGAGGGACTCGGGGATAGATAGATAGACCAGTCCGGCGCCTGCGCGAAGTGCACCCATGGCCGTCAGCGCGGCGGCGCCGGTGTAGCCGCGAGAGCC
Source organism: Armatimonadota bacterium (assembly GCA_026419655.1). Taxonomy (GTDB): domain Bacteria; phylum Armatimonadota; class Zipacnadia; order Zipacnadales; family FEN-943; genus JANZZA01. The sequence continues at coordinate 2,037 of JANZZA010000641.1, forward strand.
GGCGACGATGAGCACACGCCCGGCGTCGCCCTTGTGCATGTCGGCCCAGCGGGCAGGGAGGCAAAGCTCGGCCAGCTCGGCCGTGATGAGATGGGTAGGGATATCGGCCTCGGCGACGGCGTCGGGCGGAAGGCCAATGTCAACTACTCTCAGCTCGCCGCAGAGACCAGCGCCTGGGTATACGAGATTTCCAACCTTGGGAAGAGCCAGGGCCAGGGTAATATCAGCAGCTACGGCGTCGCCGCAAATGGCCCCTGTGTCGGAATCTACTCCCGAGGGCAGGTCTATGGCGACGACATCTGCGGCTGATGCATTAATGGCTTCGATGGCCTGGCGGGCCGGCCCGCGAACTTCGCCACGGATGCCAGTGCCGAGAATAGCGTCCACGATTATGTCGGCCTGGGCGCAGGCCTCCCGCAGTGTCTCCAGGGTAGGCTGCTCTACCATGGGCACTCCATAGGCCCGGGCGGCAACGTAGTTTTCAGCAGCGTCGCCGGTAAGCTCGTCGCCAGCCGCCAGGAGGTAAACCCACACGTCAAAGCCCCGGTTATGAAGCAGCCGGGCAGCAACCAGTCCATCGCCGCCGTTATTGCCCCTCCCGGCTACAACAACCACTCTTGCCGTGCCGCCCATCTCTGCAGCACGCTCAGCTACTGCCTGCGCCACCGCCCGGCCAGCATTCTCCATGAGTACACGGCCGGGCACGCCGCGCTCCATGGCAGCCTGGTCGAGAGCACGCATCTGTTCAGCCGTCGCAATTTTCACATCAGGCACCCCCGCCGGAACCGCGCCGAATCTTACCCATGTCCCGGCGCAGCGTCTACCATGTAA
>JANZZA010000646.1 GCA_026419655.1 Armatimonadota bacterium
GTTCAACGGGAGTTGGCGATAGCTGGCAACATCACGGGCGACCAGGTCAGTTACGATTTCCTCATGGGTAGGACCGAGAGCAAACCACCGCTCCGACCGGTCCTGAAGGCGAAACAGCACCGGCCCAAAGGCCTCCCAGCGTCCCGTCTTCTCCCAAAGCTCGCGGGGATTCAAGACGGGCATGAGCACCTCTATGGCTCCGGCTCGGTCCATTTCCTCGCGGACGACCTTTTCCACCTTGCGGAGCACGCGTAGCCCCAACGGGAGAAACGTAAATACGCCGGCCGACACGGGCCGGATAAAGCCGCCCCGGAGCAGCAGTTTGTGGCTTGGAACGTCCGCGTCGCCAGGAGCCTGACGTAGCGTGGGCATGTGATACTGACTGGCCCGCACCTGCAAACCTCCTTGTGTCGAAATTCAGTATCGAGTCGGGAACAACCGTCGCGGCAAAACCTTCAATCAACCGACTCAGCCATAGCCGCCAGCAACGATTCTAGTTCCTCGCGGAAAGCCTGAAGGGCATGCTCTCCAGAGATTGTACGCACAACCTTGCCGCCGCGGAATATTACGGCGCGCTCCCGGCCGCCGGCGATTCCCAGGTCGGCCTCTCGCGCCTCCCCTGGTCCATTGACCTCGCAGCCCATAACCGCCACCACGATTGGCGCCGAAATGCCCTCTATCAATGCACCCACCTCAGCCGCCAGGGCAGCCACGTCTATTCTCGTACGCGCGCACGTTGGACAGCTTACGAGGACCGGCCCGGCCTGCAAGCCAAGGCTACGAAGTATCAGCCGCCCCACCCGCACCTCGCGCTCCGGCGGCGCCGTCAGCGAGACACGGATGGTATCCCCAATTCCTTCTCCCAGAAGGACTCCTATCCCGATCGCCGATTTTACCACTCCATCATCGCCTGGCCCAGCCTCTGTGACGCCGAGATGAATGGGGACGTCAGTTTGGGCCGCAACTATGCGGTTGGCCTGAACCGTGCGCTCAACGTCAGCCGCCTTGAGCGACACCACCAGGTCATCCACACCCAACGCGCGCATTCTTTCGATAGAGCGAAGAGCACTTTCGGCCAGGGCGGCAGCGGTGGGACCGCCATGCTTGGCCAGAAGGTCGCGCTCAAGCGACCCGGCATTCACTCCGACGCGCACGGGTACGTGGCGCTCAAGACAGGCCCCGGCAACCGCCGCCAATGCCCCTTCGTCGCCAATATTGCCGGGATTTATGCGAATCTTCGCGGCACCGGCCTCGACTGCTCCAATCGCCAACTCCGCATCAAAATGGATGTCGGCGACAATGGGCAGGGGCGATTGGGTAACTATGTCGCGCAGGGCTACCAGCGAGGCCTTATCTGGGACGGACACGCGCATTAGTTGCCCGCCAGCACCCGCCACGCGCTTGGTCTGCTCGATGACCTGTTGGACATCGGTAGTCGGGCACTTGGCCATACTTTGCACGGAGATTGGGGCCCCGCCGCCAATGGTCACCTGCCCGACGCGAACAGCGCGCGATTTCCTACGCGCTTCAGGAAAGCCGTGATCCCCCCGCCATGGCGTCTGCATTGCCGGCTTCTCATGGGGTGCGATACCGCACCAAGTTCACAATATCGCTGAAGGTGAACACGGCGAAGACGATGAGGATGAGTACGAACCCGGCTGCCGTGACAGCGAGGCGCACGCGCTCGCTAATGCGGCGCCGCGCGATGGCTTCTAGCAGCACCATGAGCAAGTAGGAGCCATCGAAGGGGGGGAAGGGAATAAGGTTAAGCACAGCCAGGTTCGCGCTGATCAGGCCTCCCCAGTTCAGCACAGCATCCCACCCAATGCGAGCTTGCTCGGCGGTCATGGCCATGATGGCAATCGGGCCGCCCAACTCAGCCTCGATCTCGCGGGAAACCATCGCTCTGATTGCCGTTACGAGGGTGGCGACTGAACTGACGGTCGCGAACCCCGCGCTCTTGAGACCTTCGGCCACTCCCGGACGCCGCCGGGGCGTGCCTAAAACTATCCCTATTCGTCCCACTTGCCGATGAGGGGTACGCAACATTCCATCCGGCCCAACTTCCAAGACCCGTTCCCAGGTCGGCGCCGGCGTTACCGTCAGCTCGACCACCTGGCCAGCTCTCAACACCGTGAAGATGATTGGCTTGCCAGGCCGAAGCGCAATGTAGTCCGCTATGCCGCTTGGGGTCAGACCACGCCAAGTGATGCCCAGGAGCCGCCCCACTGCCTGGTCGGCCGCCACTGCCGGCTTCTTCAGCGTCTCGGCTGCCTGGAGGCGAAGCCCCGGCGGCACCAGTATCCGTACCCGTGTGTAAGCGTCGCGCAACCGATCCGCCTCGGGGTTCATGACGGTCAATACGATCCCCCGTGGGCCTGCCGTGGCCATGGCAGCTAGCAGGTCTGACGGCACCGCTGCAATCCGCTCGTTAACGAAAGAGATATACATCTCCTCCCGCAGCCCAGCCCTGGCAGCCACCCCTCCCGGCTGCACTTGCCCAATCCAGAGATTGTCGCGATGACCATCTATCGCCAGCACCTGATCGCCCTTGCGGAAACCTGCCTGGGCTGCTGGTGTGCCGCGTATGGGCCGCGTGACCATAACGCCCTGCCGCTTCTCGTCTGGCAAACCCTGCCAGAAGACGACGACCGTGAACAGTAGGAGGGCCAGGACGACGTTCATCACTACACCACTAGCAAAAATGAGCGCCTGGACGTACCGGGGGCGGGTGTATAGGCCTCCCGGCATGTCGGCCTGACCGGGTTCCATGCCAGCGATGCGGGCAAATCCGCCGAAGGGCAACAGGCGTAGGGAAAAAACCGTGTCCCCGCGTCGCCGGCGCCACAGCACGGGGCCCAATCCAACAGCGAATTCCTCAACGCCGACCCCACACAGCCGCGCGGCAAAGAAATGGCCGGCCTCGTGAAACAGAATTGCCAACCCCAGTACGACGGCAATGGCCAAGATCGCATTGGGTGCCCGCACTAGCGTTTCCAGTGCAAAGTCGAAGCTCGACATCAGCACTCAGCGGCCCAGGGCCGCTGCCTCCTTTCGGGCCTGTTCCCTGGCCCATTGGTCAGCAGCCAAAACTGCCTCAAGGCGGTCGGCAGGCTGCGAATCGTGTCTCTCCAGGACTCGCTCAATCACTTGCGGTATTCCCGAAAAGCTCAGTCCACCCGCGAGAAATGCCTCCACGGCTACTTCGTCAGCGGCGTTTAGCACAGCAGGGTAGGTCCCACCGCCCCGGGCCGCTTCGTAGGCCAGCCGCAGGCACGGAAACCGCGCCACGTCGGGCCTGCTGAAAGTCAGCCGACCGACCTCCGGCAGGTCAAGCCTCGGCAGGTCACTGGCCAGCCGCTCGGGATACGTCAATGCATATTGTATCGGTGCACGCATATCGGGCAAGCC
>JANZZA010000707.1 GCA_026419655.1 Armatimonadota bacterium
GCGTGTGGCCGCTCGTAGTCCAGCGCAAAAACCGTCTTGCAGTCGCCCCAGGTGTTGTTCACCCAGCCGTCAGCCAGGCCGTCACGCTCCGGCGGCTCGAAGCCCGGATTGCGCAAGAGGTTCTGGGCAAAGCACTGACCCACGAGTAGTGCCCCAGCGGCCATTAGCAGGAGCCTCACTCAGCCTCCCTCCCCGACGCCCTATGCAAACTTTTCCGCAAGCTCTATAGCGGTCCGCGCCCACTCTCGAAGTCTTTCTGGGTGGCCTCCAAGCGTCTCAATTTCACGCAGTACCACTTGATAGTAATACCCTGTCAGTTTCCCGAGCCCAACCTCAAGATGGCTCTTTATTGAACCAATATCGCTTGCGTGAACCACAGCGGCTGCGGGCTGCCTCCACATGATGGTATAGCGGCGACCGCATGCTTCTATTACTTTGTCCAGGTCCGTCCATGCCGAGCACACGAATATTCGCAGGTTCGGTATCCGCAGCACCGCCGCGATTTTCTGTGTCAAGTCCTCACAGCACCCGTACTGCACCGCCCCATACTGCTGCAGCAGGGGTATCTGGTAGTTGAGCAAGAATTCCTCGGTCATCGCAGGCGAGACGACCTGGAATTCCTGACTGTTAGCGCTGACCCAGAGGTTATGCAGTCCTACCCTCCCGCCGACCTGTTCACCCACAGGCTCACTACAATACATCGGCAGATGATGGTTAGTAGTTAACATTCCGCTGGACTCTGCCGCCCGCATGGCAGCGAGACAACCTTCCATTAACTTTGCCATCGCTCTGTGCACAACGTGCGGTTGGAAGGCAAGGTCTTCCAACATTCCTTCCATGCCGCGGAGCTGGACGAGATAATAGTTCAGGTCGGGTCCTAGCGGCGGCTCGCACGTCACCCGCACTTCCATTGCCTGCCCCAGTAAATCCTGCATGCGCTCAACAGCAACTTCCGTTTTACGAACATTATACGAAAAACTGGGTACAGTTATGCAATCGTAGTCTCCTGGGCCTTGGACAGGATGCTCGTAGCGGAAGCCGCCGTCTTCGGTGCCCTCGAGCAGGTGGCCAGTTCTGAGGCCCCAGACATGTTCGCTCTCGCAGTCCCAAACCGCCGGCACCGGCCACCACGGCTCAAAGATATGGTCATCGCCCACCCAATCCTTGTACAGGTGCTGGCGGAGGACGTACTCGACGCTGCGGCAAAACTCGTCCTCGCACTCCAGGGCACTGGGCGGAAGGATCTCGCGCCAGGCGCCTGCTGGCCGGCACCAGACTGGCGCCCGGTCTCCCTTGCGCCGCTCGTTGGCCGCGCGCCATCGCGCCCGCCGCGCCTCGTACTCATCGCTGCATGACAGCTCGACGCAGCGACGGGCCAGGTCCCTAACGAGATTTACGTCCTTGCGAGGCCACGCAGACATCCCGGCCCCTCCGCGGATAAAGGTGTGCCGCCCCTTTTGCGCCTGGTCCCACCAGCTCTGGTTCCTCAGCCTGCCGGTTCTGCTGCCACGATGCGCCCTGCAGGAGCGTGTACGGGGTGACTCAATCAATGAGCACCAGGCCGTAATAGTTCTGGTCGCAGTGATAATCCGTGACGACGTTTATCGGGAAGCCGTTAGCCCTGGCTGTCGCAAACACATCAATGCCACAGGCTTCCATCGCGGGGCGTGCCTGGTCGGGGTGAGTGCAGTCTTCAAGATTGCACTGCCGGCACAGCCCGCACGGGCCAGCCCCAAAACCAAAGGCCTTGTAGTGGCCAGCCAGGAAAGCTTCGCGCTCAAGCGCCACGACGATTTTCTTTACGTCTGTTCCGGGCTTACAGTGCACGAGAATGGCCCGCTCATAGCAGTCGAGGATGGCGCGGGTCTGGTCGGGCGTTGGGGTATACGGCGGGCAGCAAAGGTTAGACCCATAGCCCCCGCAGCCGTACTGGCACTTCAGGCGCACCCAGGGCGCGGTGACCACCGACGCAGGCTCGATGAGCTTAGCGTGAAGGGCGCCCAGTTCTTTGGCATGTTGGAGTAAAGCCCTCAGGCCCTTGGAGGCAGGTATCCCTCTTCCCTCCCCTCGCCCTGACAGCGCAGGTCCAGATAGCGTCTTCTCGCAGACCTGGCCGCCGCGTCGAGAGCCCAGGCCTTTTCGGTACCCGTCTCGTGCTGCCCACGCCGCGCTGGCTAAAGAGCGCGTCTACGGCCGCCAGCCGACTCGCCGCAAGTCCAGTCGCGCGAAAACAACGGCCTCGCTTCTAACTACTGGAGCATCAGCCAATAAGCCCGTGCCGTCTCTAGTCCACGCCTTGGGGGCAACTACCTGCGTGCACCCCTCAAAGGGCACGTCAAGGAGCTTGCCCACAGCCATACAGGTTACGCCGTAGACGCCTAGCTCTTCCACCCGCGTCGCCAGTCCAGCAGCCCACCTATCTTGCTCGGCGACCGTCCACAATCCGGGATTCGCCGAGACCTGTATGAGCACCTGGGCTCCATCTTCCACCACCCTACGCGCTATGGCCGGGTCCCAGGCGTCCGCACAAACTATGCAGCCGATTCTCACGCCAGGTCGCTTGCTCCGGGCCAAGGTTTTGCGGTGGGTAGGGCAACAACCAAGTCGCCGCAAGGGAACATCAAAGGTTCTGTAGCTTTCTGGTTTGCCAGCGGACAGATCCAGGCCCTGCGGCCCTTCCAGGTCAATGAGGTGAACCTTCCGGCCCAGGACATGCATCCGGCCTTCAGGCGAGAACAAACAACACGTGTTGAATACCTGTCCTGGCGCGTCGGGAAAGGTCATCGGCACCGAGCCGGCAACTATGTAAACGTGGTATCTTTGCGCCGCTGCCTGGAAAGTTGTCTGATAAGCGCGGCGTATTCGCCCGGCTTTTAGCAGCAACAAGCCCCTCACAGGCCCTGCCTTCACCTCGCGGCTCAAACCTACCAGCTCCTCGGCATGGCGGACGACCAGCTTGCTGATGGCCTGCTCCACCGTCCTGGATTCCGCGCAGAGGACGTAGCACTCACCCAGGCTCACCAGCGGCAGGCCAATGTCCTCAGGGAAGACCACCAGGTCAGGCTTGTAGCGCATTGCCTGCTCGACTCTGGTCATGATGTAGGCCGCATACTGCGCTTCGGTTGGGAAAAACCTCAGCCGTGCCTGGACAGCGGCCACCTTCAGCGACGGCCGGCAACACTCCCACCCCCGCCAGCAACAACCGCCCTGCCCGAGCACGTTAGCCCAGCTCATCCCGACCGCCACCAGGGCACCTAATAACGGCGCAACCAGTGCCACTCGCCAGGCAAAGCACGAGCGTTTCATCGTCATCACCTGCGCCTGGAACTCTCCTCGCCGCTCCGCCCTCGTGGACTATATTACCCCAGCCGCGAGCTCGCGTCAGCTACGGGGGAGTATCCAGTTTACTCAGGATTTTGTTTCAGGCAGAAAACAGTAAGGCCCTGAGAATCACCCCGGTGGTCCGCACCAGAACCCGTGTTGACGCATAAAGGGCCACAAAAGTGTATGAAGTTATGTGTCCCATCCTTTACCTCGGAGCGTACCTCCGAGGCGCTGCAGAAACTTTTCCAACAGTATCCCGAGAAAACCGAATACTCCCCAGCTACGGTCAGGCCCTGGGCAGTATGCCGTTTTGTCTGTAAAGAGCTGGGGAGTGGGGTGTGGCCCTGGTGGTTGACCGAGGGGAGCTAACCGGGGACTCCCCAACGCAAGACATGTCAAAGAACTGCTGGAGATGAGTCTGGCAGAAAGGATGACCTCGCTCTGTGCCGCTGCCCGTCTTAATAGTGGTGTACTCCCAGGAGGTCAGTATAACGGAAAAGATGGACTGGTTTCGAGAGCAAGTTGGGGCGGGAAGCTAAGCCGTTGAGGGCAGGGGGCTTTGAGGAGGGTACTGCAGAGCACGCCCGAGCAGGAGCGTTGTGCGGGGCTGGGCGTCAGGGAGCGCTACTAACGCAGCCCGCAGCGGCGGGGGCATTGCAACGGCCACTGCGAGCGAAATACGTACACGACCGTGGGAGAGGTGCGGTTACAGGCGCCCTGGGGTGCGGGGATTGGGGCAGAGGTACAAGTAGGCGGTGTCTGCTTGCCAGCAGCGGCGGAGGCACGTTTTGGGCGGCAAAGGCCAAGAGCTATCCCCTACCCGGGGGCATGAGCGGGCAGGCCAGCGCCCAGCTCTCGTTGTCTCGGTAGACCCTTTCAGCCACGGCCCGGCTGGGCTGGTTGTTGTTGCGCCAGTCACCACTCGGGACGGGAGCATTCCTGTGCATGTACGCGTAGCACCGTCAGAAGGCGGGCTCAGTCAGCGGTCAGTCGTTTTGTTCGACCATCTTAGCTCAGTAGCGAAGGAACGGTTGATCCGGCTGGGAACGCTCTCGGCCGGGACATTGGCAGGAGTAGAAGACAGACTGCGGGGCCTGCTACGGTTGCAGAAAGTCTCGCCAGGTTACCTAGATTACTTGCGCGTGGTGAGCCTCAACCGCGTGGGCTCGCTTTAATGGCGATAAGAAGCTTTCAGACCGCTAATTTCCAATGTAGTGCGCATGGGCTGTGGGAAACAGTGGGACTTATTGGACCAGTACAGAGAACCGTCGTCCTAATTACGAATAGAAGTCTATCACGAGGAAAAAGGCGAACCAGTCCCCTAGGTAGGGAGTTAGATGGGAAGGTTTTGGGGCCTTCTACGCCTATGATGGAAAGAAACTTTGGCCGTGGTCGTCCTTTATTGCCGAGTCCAACCGTCGGTTTGCTCAATTCTCCCTCGTGCTTGCTCTATCCTAACCAACATCGCTGAGGGTGCTTCCGTGCGTCCTCAAGTGCTATTGCAACTAAGCCGATGCAGCGGGCTCAATGCTATTTGGCGCCCAGTAAAGTCTACGCTACTGTGGTCGAGCTGGGCAGGGCAGGAATCCGCGGCTGTGAAAGTAATTTGAGGATGCTCGGTCCTGGTAAGATGCACATGTCTTCTCTCCAGCCAGACAGTTAGCTACAGTTACGTGGGTGAACCATTGCAGCAAACGAAACTGCCAGAAAAGATTACGATGGAGTTGGCCAATGCTGGCCTCAGGGGTGCTTGCCAGTACTGTACTAAGCCTGGGGTTCTCGTCCTATCCCCGGGATTCGGTCATCGCCTGAGGAGAAGGAGCGAACAGCCACACGCGGAATTCCAGGTAGGGACAGAAAATTACCTGCCGGCGGGGGAGAGGGCTTGCCCGACGTTAGAATAGCGCTGACCGAGTACCGCGTGCGGCTTTGCTTTCTACGAGCCGGGCATGTTTCCGCCTATCTGGGAGTGACCCTCCGGGGTGGCTTCGGAGCTGCGCTGAGGCGGATATCCTGCGTAAAGCCCACGTCGTCGTCGTGCCTCGACTGCCTTCTGCAAACAAGCTGCCCCTACGGTTATCTCTTCGAGACCCCAGTGCCCTCCGGACAGGCCCTTATGAAGCTTTACACGCACGCTCCTCACCCCATCGTCTTGCGTCCTCCTCTCAGCATCCCGTCCAAGGTGACTAGTGAAACACAGGCCGAACTGGTGGTACTGCTCGTGGGGCGGGCGAGCCAGTATTTCCCCTATGTACTCCAGGCATTGCTCCACTTAGGAACCGAGGGCCTGGGTGCTGACCGCGTGCCGTTCCGCGTAGATCGGGTTACCGGCGGCAGCGACGGTAAACTGGTATACGCGGCCGACACACCCGGCCCGGTCCAACTCCTGGAGCCCGAGCTGGTCCGGGCATCGGTCAAGCCGCCCCAGGACGGCTTGTTAGCTGTACACTTCATCACCCCAATGCGCCTGCGGGTGAACAATCAGGTCCTGCGCTCTCCAGCCTTCGACGCACTCGTATCGGCAGCGCTTCGTCGGCTTGAACTGCTGGCGCGGCTACACCAGTCGGGCGAGTTTCATATCCACTCCGCCGAGGTCGCAGCTACTGCCCGACAAGGCCGACTGGTCCAAAACGAGACCCACTGGCACGACGTGGTTCGTTACAGCAAACGTCAGGATCGGGAGATGCCTCTTGGCGGTTTAGTCGGCAGGGCGGTCTTCGCTGGCCCAGTTCTGGGGCTAACGGAGTTGCTCTCACTTGCCGGGCGCGTACATGCAGGGAAGGCCACAGTGTTCGGAAATGGGCACTTCCGAGTGGAGGCAATCAGCCATGACTAGTCTGCTCGAAGTCGCCTTGGCAGGATTGCTACATGACATCGGCAAGTTTGCACAGCGAGCACGACGGGGCGAGGAAGGCATTTGTGACACAGCAAGGTCACTAAAGGACTACCTGTGCCCAGTGGAGACAGGAAGATACACCCACTTGCACAGTGTTTTCACTGCGGACTTCATTCTCACACAGCTTGGAAGCTTTTTGCCTGAGGGGATGGATCGTGAGCGCGTTTTGCACATGGCAGCATACCACCACAGGCCAGATAGCCCAGAAGATCACTGGATTACCGAGGCTGACCGGCTCTCATCGGGTATGGAGAGAGAGGAGGACGAAAGTGCTCCGAGCATAGCCGGGGCTTTCAGGAGAGTGCGACTGCGAGCAATTGCAAACGAGGTCGGGCTGGGGGAGCAGGCGCCTGGCAAGTGGTCGGTAGAGCTGGCGCCACTGGAACCGCTCAAAGCCTTCCCCTTTTTGGAGCAGGAGCCGCCCAGCGACCTGACAGACGCCTACTCATGCCTCTGGGAGGCCTTCGTTGCCGCCTGGAGCCAGAACTGTGTGGCCGACCCGTGGGCTTTCGTGAACCGCGCCGCATCGGTGCTGGAGAAATACACATGGTGCATACCTGCAGCCACCAACGTTTACCCAGACATCTCCCTCTTTGACCACTTGAAGACGACAGCAGCTATTGCGGTCTGTCTGGCATCCACTGAGCAGGATGACACAGAGCCCTTTTTGCTAGCGACAGGTGACTTTGGGGGCATTCAGCGCTACCTCTTCGACATCCAGATGGGAGCCGGTGGCCTTGCGCGGCGTCTGAGGGCGCGGTCCCTGTCCGTATCGCTGGCCGTCGAGAACACTGTGCACTGGATCCTGCACCAGTTGGGAATACCGCTGACAAACTGCCTCCAGTCTGCTGGTGGGCGCTTCGTGTTGCTGCTGCCTAACACGCCCCGGGCCCGCGAAAAGGTGCAGGAAGCCCAAAGAATGCTCGACCAGTGGGCGGCAGAACAGGTCGGGTGCGAATTGCAGCCCCACATAGCAATGCTCCCAATAAGTCGGGCTGCCCTCAGCGATTTCGGGACCGTAGTGCAGAGGCTGTGGGTAGAATTGGAGAAGAGCAAAGCCACCCCGCTGGCGGGTTTTCTGACGGACGCGGACGGGTGGCGCGAACAGGAATTCGTCCTTCCGCCGCTACCAGTAGCCGAAACAGGGGGGCTTTGCAGTTCGTGCCGACGTCAGGCCGGCCACCTGCGCCCTATGCGCGACAGACAGGTGCCCCTGTGCGATAGATGTTTCCAGGATGCTGAAACTGGGGCAGCCTTGGTACGGGGGCGTTTTGTGGCTTTCTGGTTCGACGACTCGGGCCGCCTGCCCTTCGGCAACTTCAGGATACTCGAAACCGAAGAGCAAGTACCCCAAAACGCCTATCTGGCGCTGGACCTTTCAGGCAATTGCGGGCGGCTCCCTCACACCCCGGTTGTGGGGCGCTACATCGCTCGTCACGTCCCCAGGGACGAAGACGGCTCTATCATGGAATTCAGCGAGATAGCTGAGCGCAGCAAGGGGCGCAAAGCTCTGGCCTTCCTGAAGGCCGACGTGGACAACCTCGGTCTCATCCTGACATCCGGCCTGCAAGGGGAAGAAAAGGACCGCCGCTCCATATCTCGGATCACGGCTCTCTCCCGAACCCTGGAGCTCTTCTTCGGTGGCTATGTGGAGCACTTGGCGGCCGAGATTGGCACTATCTACACCGTCTACTCCGGCGGCGACGACCTGCTGCTGGTGGGGCCCTGGGACAGCATAATCGAGTGCGCCTTGCGCCTGCGAAAGGACTTCCGGTGCTACACCTGCGGCAACAAGAGCTGGTCTCTCTCCGCAGGCATCGCCCTGGTGCATCCCAAAACCCCTGTGCTGTGGGCCGTCGAGGAAGCAGACGCCAGACTCGAGGGGGCCAAGGACTCGCGGCACGAGGATGCTACCCCCTGGCCGATGCCAGGAGGTGGGAACGGCGCCAAGCCGCCCACTAAAGACAAACTGGTACTCTTTGGCACGGTGCTGCCCTGGGATGCTGCTGAAGACGCGGCTGAAAAAGCTGGCAGGCTCCTTGACTGGATGGAACAAGGCCAGGTCTCGACCGCCCAGGCCCGACGACTGTTGCACTACGCCAGTCTCTTCCAGCAATGGCAGCGCACTGGCGACGTCCTTAACTTCCGGTTCGCCCCGCTGCTGGCCTACGATATTCGCCGCAACTGGAAGGAAGCCCCAGGGGAAGCCCTCTCCTGGGTGCAGGCGCTTGCCATGCCCAACAGCGCAGACATGCCGCTGCTGCGGCTCATCTGCGAGTACGCTCTTAATGGAGCGAGAAGCGATAGGGGAGGTGAGGATAACAGTGAAGCTGGGAGATAATCCGGATT
>JANZZA010000710.1 GCA_026419655.1 Armatimonadota bacterium
AGTGAGGGCTTTGTCGGGCCAGAGGCGCCGCGCCAGGGCGTTGGGGCCGATTACGAGGAAGAAAAGAAGAAACACTGCACCGGGAGTACTGAAGTCAAGGTCCATGTAGGAGCCGCGAAGGACGTGAATGGCGTAGGGGCCTCCCAGGCCGATGGCCAGGGAACAAAGCGCTCCCACCAGGATGCCTCGCCACGTGACGGCAGCCGACAAGCCTTTCGAACCCCCCGTTGGGCAACATGCCGGGCGAAAAGTGAAGCAATATGCCCAGCGATCGTGGTCAAACGCGCACACGCTTCTCCATACCCTGTCCAAATCCTGCTGCCTATGAGGAGGCCACGACGCTAACCATGGACAAGAGGAGTGCGTGGCGGAGCAGTATGAGAAAATTTGGGAAAGGGGTCTGGGGGAAAACCCTTTTTCAAAGGGTTTCCCCCAGAAAAACTGCCCTTTAGCAAGCCTTGACGTAAGGCAAGCCGCGGCTATCCTTGGCACTGAAGTGCGCAAAGGGCTATCTGTCGGGCGGCTGTAAGAGAGGCGGGATGATCTGTGAGACGCAGGGGAAGCGGTCACAGGTGCCCCAGCGTGCTTATTCTGACGTTGGCAGGCGCGGTCTTAGCACGGGCCGCAGGCCGGGCGGACGCACCTCGGCCTGTGGGCGAGAACTTACTGCCTGCCGGCGAATTTCAGGCAGACGCCGACGGCGACGGCCTGGCCGACGGGTGGCATTTCTCCGGTGACGAGGGCGTGCAGGTGCGTTTTGCCGTGGAACCGGGCCAGCGCGGTCCCTGCCAGCGAATAGAGTGCACCAGTTTCCGCAGACTCTCGCCGTCAAGTCACGTGCTGATATGGACGCCGGTGAGAAAACTCCAGGCGGGCCGGACTTATGAGTTGAGCTTCTCCGTGCGCGGCCGGGGCCTTGCCGAGACTCCCGTGAAGGTTTCTATTCTCGACACCGAGCCTGCATGGGCGCCCCTGGGCCTGCTGCGCACCTTCGTCCCCCAGGCCACCTGGCGGCGGTACGTCTTCCGCTTCGAGGCAGCCAGAGGCGCCAGCGAGGGTACGCGCCTGCAACTGTGGTACCTCGGCGCAGGCACGCTGTGGATAGAAGACGTGCACCTGGCGGAAATAGAGCCACTGCCGCCGCGGTTTACGGAAACAGTCCCGCTAGCCGGCGGCAAGAATCTCGTACCTAACAGCAGCTTTGAGCTTGGCACCGTTGGCTGGGGCAGTTTCGCCCCTACCGCCTTCTGGGGCGGCAACCTCAACCGCCTTTTCGGCGAGCATGACCCGGGCGAGGCCGCCGCGCACTTTTCTTCCCTGCGCATCACAGTATGCCAGAACTTTCTTCCAGTCCATTTCTCTGGATTCTGGGACCGAGAAAAGCTCATCCTGTGGAGTGTGGTTAAGCAGCCCCTGGCGGCTAATCGCGGCTGGATTGCCGTGCAGCCCGGCCAGCCGTATACGCTTTCGGCCTATCTCAAGGCGGACAGGCCGGGCGCGGTAGCACGCCTGCAAGTGCGCGAGACGGAATGGACGGCGCACGATACCACAATTGAGGTGGGGACGCAGTGGCAGCGGTATGGCTTCACCTGCCGCCCCGGAAGGCCCCAGGTTTTCGTTTGCATAGGGCCGGACCTGGCGGCTGCCAACCTGAGCGCGGTCACCCTTTGGATTGACGGCGTGCAGCTAGAAGTTGGTGAGGAGGCGACCCTGTACGAACCGCGAGCCGAGGTTGAACTGGGTCTCCGGCCGGCGGGCGGCACGCCCATCTTCTTCGCCGGCCAAAAACCGCGCTTCGAAGCAGTGGCCTT
>JANZZA010000715.1 GCA_026419655.1 Armatimonadota bacterium
GCTTTCAGGGAGCCCGGGTTTTGCTCGGGCCCTGGCAGTGTGGGCAGTGTGCGCCGTCCTCCAACCTGCGGGCGCCTTTGGGAGGAATGTCGTTCGTTTTTGGGGCACTTCAGGAGCTTTTTGGGCTACTGGGGGGACATCAATGGCACGCGCCGCTAACACCCGCCAGCCGGTCGTCGTCTACCCAGAACTGCCAGCCGTCAGGGACAAGACACTGGTGGCCTGGGTCCACATCACGGACCTGGCACAACGCGGCGGAAGTGTCCTGACAATAGAAAGGCGCGGCCAGTTTGACGCCATTGTCTTCGGAGAAATCAGACCCGGCGTCTGGATGGCCGGCAGCGATGGCTTTCAGCGCACGCAACGAGAGCAGGACAAGTATCCCCGTGAGACGGCCGGCCCAAACGAATTGATACGCCTTGCGGCGGTCTATCGCGGTAACGAAATCACTCTCTGGCGCAACGATGAGATATACGCGCGGCACACCGTAGACGCGCCTGCAGCCTTTGGAAGCGGCAGCACAGTCTTAATCGGCTTGCGCCACGAGGCAAAGCGCGGCCAGCCGCAAAGCTATTTCGCTGGCGTTGTCGAAGAGGCCCGACTCTACGGCAAAGCCCTGTCTGATGAGGAATTGTGCTCACTGCGGCCGGGAGTAGCATCCCTGACGAAACCCCTTGGCTGGTGGACTTTCGAAGACGGCACTCCGCGGGACTTGACCGGCAATTTCCCAGACGGCGAGCTGCACAGCGGAGCCTACATCCGCAACGGGAAACTCTACCTCGATGGCAAGGAGGCTTTCATGATGACGCCGCACGGAATTTCGTACTGGTCGCCCGTGCACTTCAGGCCCGAAAAAGGCGTGTTTGCGGACCCAATACCCTTTTTCTGGGACGGCCAGTATCACGTTTTCTACCTGCAGGGCGACGTGGGGCCAGTACCGTGGCAGCATATCGTGTCGCGCAACCTGATTCACTGGGAAGAGCTTCCGCCGGCCCTGGTCACCGACGGGCCACCCGACAGCCCCAACGGCATGCACATGTTCACCGGCTCGGGCATCGAAAAAGACGGTACGTTCCACATCTTCTATACCGGCCACAACCCGGACAATCCCGCAGGTCTGGAATTTGTCCTCCACGCCACAAGCCCGGACCTGGTCCACTGGACGAAGCACCCCGAGGAGATAATCGGCCCGGACGGTCACATCTATGCTGCCACACCTCACAACCGCAACTGGCGCGACCCGTATGTCTTCTGGAACGACGAAGAGGGACAGTACTGGATGGTTGTAATCGCCGACGACGCGAAAACGGGCCAGACCGTGCAGGGGCTGCTGGTTTCGAGAGACCTGAAGGACTGGAAGTATCAGCCGCCGCTGGAAGGATGTGAGGGGCAAGAGTGCCCGGACCTGTTCAAGATAGGCGATACCTGGTACCTCATTGGCGGCCATATGTATTACTCAGCTAAGTCTTCCCGCGGCCCCTACCGCAAGCACGAAAACCACGTCATTGATCGGCCAGGACTATACGCGGGCAAGAGAATGTTCGACGGGCGGCGGCACGTCTGGGTTGCCTGGGCCTGGGATAACCGCGAACCGACGGATGCCTGCCCCGACGGCACGTGGGGCGGGTATATGTGCCTGCCCAGGGAGCTATACCCGGGACCGGATGGCCAGCTTTACTGCAAGCC
>JANZZA010000735.1 GCA_026419655.1 Armatimonadota bacterium
CTGCAACCGTGCGAGGCCCTCATACAATAAAATACTAAGTCCCGTTGCGTCCACTTCGGTGAATATAGCGCGGTTCCTTCCCGTGAGAGACGGTGCCACGGGGCTCCTCCAAGCAGAGGCATGTAAAGTGTGCGCGTCTGAAGCCATAAAACATGAGAAAGTTTGGGAAGGGGGCTGGGGGAGAACTCTAGTCTCAGCTTCATAAAAACATACACCCGCCTTTCAATCCGCGCGGAGCCGGAGGCACGGGCGATGGGGCAGAATCCGCTCGATACTGGCCAGGCCGCGGTTGCAACAATTCCGCGAAGCTTTCCGGGGGATTGAATTGGTCAGTAGCACGGCCCGCAAGATAGCCAAGTTGGACCTAGATGCTTTGACTTAGCCCGGTGCTGGCGTGCATCGGCAATATCCCTTTCACGCTGGCAGGGATATCGCGCCGCTGGGCGAGCCAATTTGCCCCTGCGATGGTTACAGATTCGTGAGGGCCTTGAGAGCGTCCGCCGTGGAACCAGCCAGGCGAAGCATTAGGCGACAGTTTCGGAGACACGGCGTTGCCCGCTTTTCGGTTACGTGCCTGGGCCTGCCGGGTGGTTTAAGCCCCACCGCATAAGTTCGTTCAGAAAATTACCGCTAAAGGAA
The DNA here is from genome assembly GCA_026419655.1 of Armatimonadota bacterium. GTDB lineage: Bacteria > Armatimonadota > Zipacnadia > Zipacnadales > FEN-943 > JANZZA01. The sequence continues at coordinate 640 of JANZZA010000735.1, forward strand.
TGTCCCAGAATGAATCTCATCGCCTTTGCTGGCCTGTGGAAGGGGCCGGGCCTTCGCGTGTGGCTATTCCGCGGCGTGTGTAAGCCTGTCCTCGATATTGCTGGTAGTCAGCAATCGGCATGGCCCGCTCGTCGAAATGCGGATCCAGCAGCGGTCTCAATAGACGCTGGGGGCCCCGCGCAAGAAAGTGCTCGAGCTCCCTTCACGAATGTGTAAGAGTGAGGCAGAATCCGGCTCGTTTATGGGCGGCTGTCTGCCGCAAACCCCAGGCGTTGGTGCTCGCGTCTGGGAGGCCGCGTAGCCTCGCAGCCTGACGGGAGAATAGGCCTGAGCGCGATGGTAATGACAGGCCACCTGGGCTCACGGCCGGACGGCACCGGCGGCAGCTCCTTCATGCGCTAGGCAATAATGCTCTCCAAGACCTGGCAAGTCCAGGAGCATGGCCCGCAGGAGGCTGCGGCTTTTGGCACGCCCTACGCTGCACAGTTGGGCGGGCAGGGCCGCTTTTCAGCGCAGCCTGCTTAACCTCACGACTGCCGGCGGTCCGCTCGATACGCAGGCACGGTCGGCAACAACCTCTGATAGGCTGCGGAAACCGTCCCTGCGCGCAAGCAGGGGCCGGGAGGGGCGCTAGAGGAAGCACGGGACTTTGGCCGTACTTGCGCAAGCTGTGACCCTGGTACCTCAGCCGGTCTCAACGGCCATCCAGCAGATGAGCATGATCTGCTCCTCGTCAATTGCTGGCAGTGGGGCCGGCGGCTTGAAAGGACGCAGACCCAGCTTTCTCACCAGGTCAGCAATCTTCCTGGACGTTTCGCGCGGGTCTTCGCGTTCGTCGGTCGGCGGAAACAGGTCCCGGAAGGCGCTTTGGATTCTCCTCGGCCACGGGGCTTCCAGTCGGTCGCACAGGTCGTCTACCGCATCTTTGGTTACGCCTATGGGGGGATACCGGCGGAGGTGGTCGGCCATCTCGCGGAAAATCCTCGGCACCTGGGGCTGGAGGTTTTTCGGGTCCGTAGCCGCCATCCATTCGGCATGTATGTCTGCTCGCGCCTGCTGCCAGGCGTCGTACACGCCCTGGCGCAAGTCCTCAGGCATGACGCGAGCAGTGTTCTCCTCACAGGTAAACTGTTTCAGGCACCGGAGGGTGTCACGTTCCACGGTAGCGCTGCCGGCTGGGACGAAGCGGAGAAACACTCGTTTATCAACCTTAGCGCAGAAGGCCCACCCTCTTGCTTTACCCGTGGCGGCATACCCCGAGCCCGCCGCCCATGGCAGCTCGCGCACCTGGCGGCCGTATTTTTTCATTCCCGCACTTAGCTCCTGGCGGTACTCTTCGCCTGAGTAGGCCGATACGTCCTCGCCCGCCGTCTCCAGAAGCGTCGGGTCTTCCCTGCGCAGCCGTTCGATTTCCTCACGGGTTTCAGCGAAAACCTGCGCCCCGGTGGGCGCGCCGGGCACTGGCGCCGTTTCCATGCCCACACTTGCCGCCGCCTGCGCGAGCTTGCGCCGGATTCGCTCCTCCAGCGCCAGCAGTTCCTCCAGCCGCTCATCCGGGAAGAAACAGTGGGCAAACACACGCTCATGAGGGCTGCCGATGCGGTCTATGCGCCCATTTCTCTGCACAATCCTCATCGGGTTCCACGGCAGGTCGAAGTTCACCACGTGCCGGCACTGTTGCAGGTTCATGCCTTCGGCCAGGACGTCGGTACAGATGAGTATGTCAAATCTATCTTCTCTTCTGCCGGCAGGTGCGTCGGTAGATTCAGGCGCGAAGCCATAGATAGCGTCGGCGCGAGACACTCCGCCGCGGCTGTCATCGCTCGTCACCGAGGCAATCCGGCCCCGATAGCACGCCAGCCCCTCGTCCCTTTCCACCAGGTCGCGCAGGTATCTTTCTATCCAGTCCACCGTGTCGGCGTAGTAGCTGAAGATGAGGACTTTGCGGTTGTCCCGGATGCTTTTATCGTCAAAGCCGTCTTTTTCTGCCTGCCGGCCTATCCATCGCAACTTATCGGCCAGCGCCTCCAGCTTGGGGTCTTCCAGTTGCTCCATTTCCTCAGCCGTCTCCAGCAGTTCCTCGAGCTCTTGCCGGTCCGCCATCACATCGCTCCGCAGCTCCTCCGTATCATAAAGGCTAGCGCTTTCCTGGTCCGCCTCCCGAAGGAGGTCTTCCAGCGCTTCGTCGCTGTCCACGTCCTCCAGCTCTGCCACGACCTGCCCGCGCACCACATAGCCGCACTCCAGCGCCCTCAGGAAGTTCTCATGCGCCCGGATCATCGTCTCCAGCGTCCTGCGGAAAGCGTACGCAGACGATTCGAAGCGTTTCAGCAATGCCGACCGCAGCAGCCCGGCCAGTTGTCGCTCGTATGGCTCGGCCAGCTCCTCGGCCTCTCCAGCCGCCGCCCCACGGCTGGCGGCCCGCGCCCTGTCTTTGCGGTACCGCGACACTTCATACCGCGCCATGGTCAGTTTCGGCTCGCCTTCCGCGGGCGCCAGAGCTGCTTCAAGCTGGTCCAGCAGTTTTGGCAGCACATCCTCAAAGCGGTAGTCCACCCGCCGCAGTTGCGGCTTCGGGAACCTCACCGGAACCAGCTCGCCCCTGGCGTTGGGGATTTTCGCGTCGGGATACCACTTGCGCACGAAATGCCGTGTCCGCCGCACGCAGATGGCATCCAGCACGTCGAACAGCACGTCCGGCTTCAGCTCGTAGGGGTCTATCTGGGTTGCTTCTTCGAATCGCCGCCGTAGCGATAATATTCCTCGGCCCGAAAAAGCCGCATCATTCGGCAGGAAATAGCTCAGCAGGTAATACAGGTCCCACAGCGTGTTATTCACGGGCGTGGCCGACATCATCACCACGTTCTTCGCCGGCTCGCCCGAAAGCAGCCTCCGCAAGGCATCTGCCCGCCGGGTATTCGGGTTGCGGAAAGCCTGCGCCTCATCTATCACTATCAGCGCATACTCGCCCGGGTCGCACCTCAGCTTCGGGTTGCCACTCCCCCCGAGAGCTGGCTCGGCGGCAAGTTCTTCGTATGAAACCGTTTCACAGTGAATGGCGTGCTTATCGAAGAACGTCTTCCACGTCCCGTCTCGCAGCGCCGCCGGAGCAATCAACAGGACCTTCTGGCGCCGCTCATATATCGTCTTGCGGATGAGCTCGCCGGCGATATAAGTCTTGCCCAGCCCGACCCCATCGGCTATCAGCACCCCGCTGTACTCGCCCAGAATCCGCTCCGCTCGCACCAGCCCGTCCTGCTGGAAATCCGTCAGCGGCACTCCAGCCCGCTCCAGCTCCTCGCCGTCGGCCCCGTACAGCTCCCACAACACCCGCAGGTAAATCAGATACGGCGCATAAGGCTCAAACCGCGCCTCATACACCTCCGCCAGGTCGAAGGGCTCGGCCTCTGCCCACAGCTCCTCAAACCACCCCTCCACCTTCGCCACAGGCTCCGGGTCATACCGGCCCAGATTTAGCTCCAGGTTCGCGCACAGCCCCCCGGCCGTGAAGTTAGAAGACCCAACTATTACTCCCCCGCCGTCGGGGAAGATGAAGCTCTTGCCGTGCAGGAACTGCCGCCGATATAGCCGCACCTGGGTGGTCTCGCGCCGCAGGAACTCAATCAGCCGCTGCAGCCGCGCGTCCACTTGTGTCGAGAAACCCAGCAGGTCCCGGTCCCGGCACAGCCCTTCCTGGAGCGCCTTCAGCGCCTCCTCAACCAGCGCTGCGTTATATTCCTCTTCTCCCTCTCCGGGCTTTCGCGGCCTTGGCGGTAAAGGCTCCGGCGCCGCGCCAATCAGCAGCCTCACCTCTCTGGCCTGCTCCAGTACGTCTGCGACCAGCGGATAACCGTCCGGCTTGAAATAGCTGGTGGCTATCCACACCCGCGGCGGTTCCCGCCCTGTCTCTTATACACATC